>SKJK01000076.1 GCA_007121995.1 Desulfobulbaceae bacterium | reverse complement strand
TTTGACCAGGGGAGCGGGACTGTTGCCGGGCCATCGGTTGTCAATACCCCGGGAATTGCAGCGGGATTGCGGCCCGTGGCCAGTGCCTCGACCAGCAGACCAAAGCGTTCCCCCTCGCCGATGATACCGTAATCGGCATCAACCATGGCCAGCACCTGTTGAGGCATGATGGTGAAGCCACTGCCGCCACAGACAAGCGTCGCCCTGGTGCGTTGCCGTAACCAGGCGGTCAGATCCCGATATTCGTTGACAAAGAACAGGGGGTCGCCGGCATCAGTGTTATCGATATTCCTCAAGGAAAGCCCGATGATGTCGGGTTGGAACTCGCGCAGAAGTCGTGCCAGGGCGTCCAGGTTGATGAGGTGCAGGTCAGCAATACGGACTTCGTGTTCCAGGGCGATGGAACCGGCCACATAATCCAGGCCAATGGGGTAGACCGGAAAAGGCACGGTCAAGGTGTTGGGCGAGATGAGCAGCACTTTCATGGCCGAAAAAATTCCATGGCGGTCAGCGCCTTCCCTGTGCCGAGGACAAGCAGCTTTGCCTCGCGATCCAGGTGCAGGTCCGCGCCACCCAGCAGGGCTCCAGGCACAGTTCCGGCCTCCACAAAGGTGGCAGCCATGGCCGCGGCCACCGCCGAGGCCGAGGCAAACTCACCGATGCAGGCGCGGTAAGGCCACAGCGGCAGGCGTTGGCCGATGCGGTGAAAAAAATTCTCCAGTTGCGCCATGCCCTGTTGATACGACCCGGCGGGAATACCGGCCAGGACCGCGGCATACTTAGTGGTAACGAATGTGACCCCGCCAAGGGCATCGATCAGCCGTTCGGGCAGATCCTTGTCGTTGCCTCGGCCGTAAAAAGGCAGCCGGACCAGGCAACGGGCCTGGTGGCGGTTTCTGCTGACCTGGAGCGCGCCGCCGCCATCCGCCAGAGGTTGTCCATCGGAAATGGACGGATCCAGGAGACAGGAGAGTGGTGCATGACCCTCGTCAGCACCCAGCAGCAGGGCGGTTTCATCCTCTCCCAGCAGGGCGAGGGCAGCCAGCAAGGCTTGTTCAAAGGAGTGGTCGCCACCGCTGGTGGTGACATTGGCACCGGTGGCCCTGCTGTGAAGTGCCACCTGGCCGGCCGGACTGTTATGCACTGAGCCGACAAAGTCTGTGGGACTGGGGAACTGTTCGTTGGACTCGGTCAGGCGGGTGAGAAAATCATAGGTCTCGGAAAGCGCCCCCCAGCCGGTGCCCATGAACACCGCTGATGGTGATACTCCGTTTCCGGTCGCTTGGTCCGCTTCCTGGGCCAGCAGCAGGGCGAGGCGGGCAAGTCGCTTGACCCGGCGGATCTGTCGTGCGGGCAGGGCTTCTTCGAGTTGTCGGGCCGGCAGCATGCCGGCCACCACTGTGCCGGCCTGCAGAGCCGTGAGCGTGGCCTCCTGCAAACCCGCTCCGGTGAGACAGGCGCTACCATGGATGGCAAGGACATCATCGAGTTTTTTTCTGGTCGCAACAGCAGGAGTATCTGCCTGACCCACCACCAGACAGCCGTTATTACCGCCGAACCCGAAGGAGTTGGAAAGGACGGTGGCAACAGGGCGGTGCCCGGGAGTTCTTTCCGGAAGGAGACCGAGGTCCGGATCCGGTTGACGACCGCCGGTATTGGCAGGGACCAGGTGACGGGAAACGGCCAGCGCCGCCACCACCGCCTCGATGGCTCCGGCTGCGGCCAGGCTGTGCCCGGTGGCCCCCTTGATGGAGGAAAGGGGTGGTGGGTTGGGGAAAAGTTTGCAGATAGCCCTGGCCTCGGCCAGGTCGTTGTCCCGGGTTCCGGTGCCGTGGAGGTTGATATAATCGATGGCTGCTGGTTCGAGGCCGGCGTCGCGCAGCGCGCTCTGCATGGCCTGGTGCGCGCCTCTCCCTTCCGGATGGGGGGCTGTGGGGTGGTGGGCGTCACAGGAAAGCCCGGCCCCGAGGAGGACCCCCAGCGGGTTGTCGGGTCGAGTCGTGGTCAGCAGCAGCAGGGCCGCCCCTTCGCCAACGGCCAGACCTTGACGGTCGACATCCAGGGGTCGGCAGCCATTGCGGTCCACCAGTTGCAGCGAGTGGAATCCGAAGTAGGTGAGACGGCTGAGCGCATCGACCCCGCCGGCGAGAATGCGGGTCGCTTGACCTGAGCGGAGCAGGTTCAGGGCCAGAGCGATGGCCACGGCACCTGAGGAGCAGGCGGTGGAGACGGTGCATGCCGGTCCCCGGCAGCCACAAAAGTCGGCAATATCATCGGCCACGCTGGCCAGGCCATGGTGGCGGTAGGCCGCCTGGTCGCAGCTCTTTGCACGCAACAGGTCTTCCGTGGTCAGGATACCGCCGGTGGTGGAACCGAGAAGAACCATCTCAGGTGGTGGCGTTCCCGCCTCGGCCATGACCATCCGTGCCGCCTGGCGAGCCAGACGGTGGGTGCGGGGCAGGGGGCCATCCTCCAGGTCGGGCACCTGACCAACGGGAAGAGGGGTGCCCTGCAGGAGGGGAAAGAGCGTCAGGGGGGCAATGGCGGTCCTGTTTTCCTGCAGTGCCGTTGCGGTGGCATCCAGACCGTTGCCCAGAGGACTGACAATGCCGGCAGCGGCGATGAAGACGGTTTCGGTCAAGCCGCGTCTCCGGCGGTCTGTTCGTGGATATAACGGGCCAGCGAGGTCAGCGAGGCAAAAACCTTTTCACCCATCTCCTGACTGTTGATCACCACACCATAGTCCTTTTCGATCATAACCACCATTTCCAGGACATCAATGGAATCGATCCCCAGTTCCCCGCCCACCAGTTGCGCATTTTCGTCGAAGTTCTCCACTGTGACATCGGTGAGATTCAACAAGGCAATCAGTTTACCTTTCAGTTCTTCTATAAGTGTCTGCATCGTGCTTGTGTTTGTTCGAGCCAGAGACAAAAAGGGAAGGTCTCCGGAAGGTTGCCGTCCCCTTTACGGAAAAAGAATGCAAGGATAAAAAAAAAGACTAGTATAGTCCTTTTTCTTTATTTGTCATCAAGGCACCAGCGCGGGGATAAAAAAGAAAACCTGGATCACCGGATTGACAGACTAGGCTGGGTGCCACAATGTTCTACATTAAGGCACTGGTACGCACATCGTCAAGCCCACTGTTTCCTTGTTAGCAGCCATGAAAACGTCGGAGATCTTTCCTTTCACCCTTGAAGAACTGCTGCCGCATCGGCCCCCCATCCTGCTGGTCGGCGAAATACTCGAGGTTGATGCCGAGCACGCGGTGACCCTGAGCCGGGTTGCTGCCACCTGGCCCATGGCGGCAGGGCACAGGGTGCCGCCTCTTATCTGTATTGAGCTGGCAGCGCAGACCGCCGGGGTCTGTAACGGCTGGCAACGAATCCGGACCCATGGACCTGATTCCGATCGGACCGGCTGGCTGGTGGGGATCAAGCGAGCTGAGTTTTTTGTTGATCATCTGCCGGTGGGGGCTCTCATCCACACCCGAGCGGACAATACTCTGGTTTTTGATAAATTTCGGGAAAGCAGCAGTCAGCTCCATCTTGGCGAGCAGCTGATCGCCGAGGTGATCCTGCAGCTTTACCAGGCATGAGGGAAGAGTGCCGGGTACCATACCGCCACAAGGCTTTCCCGGCGATGCATACACAAGGAGAACACCACGGACATGACAACGAAATCAAGGCAACAGGTTGTTCTGGTCACCGGCGGCAGCGGTGGAATCGGTACGGCTATCTGTGCGGCTCTGGCCGGAGCGGAGCGGTATATCATCGTCAACTATCTGCGCAACAGGAAGGGTGCGGAAGATACTCTGGCCCAAGTGGTGGCGGCCGGCGGCAGCGGTGAAATCTGTCAGTTCGATGTCTGCTCCACCGAAGGCGTGGAACAGGCGGTGCTGGAAATTGGTGACCGGCTGGGCCACATTGACATCCTGGTTAACAATGCCGGCACCATTGCCGATGGCCTGTTCATGATGATGCCACCGGAAAACTGGCACAAAGTGCTCAACACCAGTCTGGATGGATTTTACAACGTCACCCGCCCGGTCCTCGAACTGATGGTGCGCAAACGGCGGGGCGCCATCGTCTCTATCTCCTCGGCAGCCTCTCTGGTGGCCAACAGGGGTCAGGCAAATTATGCCGCTGCCAAGGCCGGTCTCAATGCCGCCAGTCGGACAGTGGCCGCCGAGGTGGCTCGACTCGGTATCCGGGTCAACGTGGTGGCGCCGGGACTGATTGAAACCGATATGATCGCCAAGGCGCCCAGGGAGCATATCAAAAATCTGATCCCCATGGCCCGTATCGGCCGGCCGGAGGAAGTGGCCAGTGTGGTGGCCTTTCTTTGTTCCGATGCCGCTTCCTATGTCACCGGCCAGGTTATTTCGGTCAACGGCGGCATGTTATGATGCACCGATTGCTGTTCTGTTGCCTGTTCTGCCTGGCGGGAGTCGTCTCGGCCTGGGGTGCCCCGTCCGAGCAACCTGTCCGCCTTGACTCGGTACAGGCTGATTTTACCCAGGAAAAGCATCTGCCCATCCTCGCCCGCCCGCTGATCTCCCATGGTCGGTTCGTGTTTCAGGCTCCCGGTTCATTACGCTGGGAGTACCTGGATCCTGTCCGCTCTGTTCTGCTCATGCACAAAGGTGCCATAACCAAACTGGTCGACAGGGACGGGCAACTGCAACGGGATCATGGGACGGGGATCGATGCCATGCGGGTTATTCTTGAGGAAATCGGTTCCTGGTTGGATGGCCGATTCACCGACAACCCCCTGTTCAAGGTGACCCAGGTTGATGCCCACACTGTGCAGCTGACCCCCCGGGAGGCCGGGTTGCGGGGGATCATCAACCACATCGAGCTACACCTTGAGCAGGAGGTGGGCATGCTCAAAAGGGTTATTATTGTCGAAGACGTTGACAGCTACACCCGCCTGACGTTCTCCAACGAAATTCTCAACGCCAGCATCCCGGACCAGACTTTTACTATCCCATGAAGACCTGCCTGTGCCTTTGTCTGCTCACCGCCGTGTTGCTGAGCTCCTGCGCCGGTATGCACCGTCAACAACTGCCTCAGGTGATCGAGATCTCTGCTGCCGAAGGGTTGCCCGTGTCCTGCCTGCAGGCCTTTCCCGAGGGGCAATGGCAACTGGTCCATGCCATTGACTTCCGCATGGCCGGGGGAATGCGGGGACACGCCCTGGGCGTGCTGGTCCTTGGGGACGATGAAATCCGCTGTGCCCTGATGACCATGGAAGGTCTGACCCTGTTTGAGGCCCGATCGCGCGGCAAGACGGCCCTGGAGGTCAGTCGGGCTCTGCCTCCTTTTGACAACCCGGAATTTGCTGTTGGCCTGATGGAAGACGTGCGTACTCTTTTCCGCAGACCAGCAGGGACGCTGCAGTACGGAACAACCACCACCGGCGAGCCGGTGTGCCGGTTCACCGATGAAGGCACAGTCACCGACGTTCTCCCTGAGGACGATGGTTGCTGGCGGATCATCACCTATGATGCCGACACTGTTGCCACTCGGATTATTACGACCCAGGCCTGCACCTCAGCGGCCGGGACCGCCCTGGCCGGATCCCTGACCTTGACCGCCTTGGGCACAAACGGCTATACCCTCTCCATGGAGTTGGTTAGTGCCGAGCCCATTGCTCAACCCCTTGTTGCCAACCCATGAAATTTAAACTGATTTATCCACGTTGGCCGAAACTGGCCCGCCAGACCGAGTTCCATCTGCCGCCCCACGGGCCGGTGGTCTTTGCCGCCACCCTGCCCCAGGATGTGATCGTTGATTTTGTCGATGAAAACGTGGAGGCTATTGACTTCGACGATCCGGTGGATTTTGTCGGTATTTCCATGATGCTCACCGTCCAGGTAAAACGAGGCTGGGAAATAGCTGATCTCTACCGGCAGCGGGGGGTGCCGGTGATTTTCGGCGGCATTGCCACCATGCTCCATGCCGAGGAGACCATGGCCCATGCCGATGCGGTGTTTCTCGGTGAGGCTGAAGGACGGATGGAACAGGTTCTGGCGGATTTCCGCCAGGGTCGATTGCAGCCCTGCTACAATTTTCTCGACCAGCGGCCGGATATCGCCCTGGTGGGCACGGCCCGCCGTGATATTCTCAACCGCCGGCTGTACTCTCACAAAGGGGTGCGGATGGTTGACCTGGTCCACGCCTCCAGGGGCTGCCGGTTCCATTGTTATCCCTGTGCAGTGGCCTATCTGGGCGGGCAGGAGTTTCGTCCCCGGCCCATTGAGCGAGCTATTGCCGAGATGGCGGCCATTGACAACAACCGCCTGTTCATCGTTGACAACTCGCTGGCCCAGGACACGGCCTGGGAAAGGACCTTGTTCCGGGAAATGATTCCGCTTAAGAAAAAATGGTGTTCCCATCCCATTGAAGACAAACCCGAGATCCTTGATCTCGCCGCCCGGGCCGGTGCCTGGTATGTGTATCAGGCGGTGTTCGATACCTCCGACTATATTCGTGAGCGGATCAGGCGCTACCATGATCATGGTATCGGAGTCGAGGGTACCATTCTGCTTGGCCTGGACAATCACACCGAGGACTCCATCAAGAAGCTCATTGATTTTCTCCTGGAAATCGAACTGGATCTGGCTGAATTCACCGTATTGACTCCTT
>SKJK01000156.1 GCA_007121995.1 Desulfobulbaceae bacterium | reverse complement strand
TCATGAGCCCTCGTTTGATGCCGAAATTATCGAGGATAACCTGGGCCACGGGAGCAAGACAGTTGGTAGTACAGGACGCATTGGAGATCACATGGTGGACCGTGGGATCATATTCGACTTCATTGACCCCCATGACAATGGTTTTTACCTCCCCCTTGGCCGGAGCCGAAATGATAACCTTGGCCGCGCCGGCATCGATATGCCCTTGGGATGATTCCTGATCACAGAAAAGTCCGGTGCATTCCAACACATATTCCACCCCCATGTCGGCCCAGGGTATTTCGCCTGGTTTGCGATGACTGGTGATGGGTATGGTGCGGCCATCCACCACCAGGTTATTTCCCTCAACCACGATCTCCTGATCGGAAGTGCCCATCACAGAGTCATACTTCACCAGGTGGGCTATGGTCTTCACATCCGTGAGATCATTAATGCCGACGATTTCAATGTCAGCAAAGGCCGGGTCTTGACGCAGTGCTCTGAAAATATTTCTCCCAATCCTACCAAACCCGTTGATTCCTACCTGTATAGTCATACTGTTGCACTCCTCATATTTGTTAACATTCACTCTGCATCCGTTGCTCACTCTTGACGGCACATTGCCATGGCCTGCTGGTAAAGATGGTTGTAGGCATTCAGGACCATGGCCCAGGTATGATATCGGTCAATCCGTTCCACCGCTGCCTTCTGCATAGCTCGAATTGTCTCCGGTTCATCGTGGTACAGGGTAAGGGCCCTGAGCACGGTCCGGGCAACAGACGCCGCAGTATTGTTACTGTAAGCAAAACCGGTCTCTCCGTCAATGACCTTTACCAATCCGCCAACCCTGTGAACAATGGGCAGGTTGCCAAGCAGTTGGGCGATGTAATCGGTGAGCCCACAGGGTTCGTACCGGGAGGGAATGAGAAAAAAATCTCCGGCGGCATAGACTTTGTTGGCCAGAAGAGAATCATACCCTTTGAGAAAACAGACTCTACCGCCACCGACCTTGGAAACGGCCAACTGTTCCAACTGTTTTTCGAAGTGCGAATCACCGGAACCAAAAACCAGATACTGATGGCTCTTCTCCTGGGCCAATGCCTCTACAATTGCCTCGATGAGCACATCCACCCCTTTCTGTGCGGTCAGGCGGCCGATAAACGTATACAATGCCTTATCCACCTGGGTGTCCAGGGTGCCGAATTGCTTGACCCGCTCCCAACCATCTCCGGCACTGATCCGTGCTAACAGATCGACTTTACAGTCTCTTTTACCATCGACAGCCCCTGTGTGGAGGTCAAAGTCAGCTGCCAGGCCCAGGGCTTCCGGTCGGGAAGGATCAAAAGATGCCGGATCTATACCATTGGTTATTCCGGCTAATCGAACCCCTCGCTCCAGTAAGGCATGCCCCAGCCAGCCCGTGCGGACATCATCCGGCGTTCCCTGCAGTTCACGGGCATAATTTTCACTAACGCTATTAAGAACGGCGTACGGAGCAGCGGCTATGAAGGGATCAAAACTGCCGCCCAACAGCCCCGCATCGATCACTTGTTGCGGCAAACCGGTAATGGCCCGGGCAAACTTCAGGTCACCCACTTCCTGGTGGTAGCCGACTCCGGCATTATGGATGGTGACGACGCCACCGGTGCGGCGAAAATAATGCCGGTAGGCACCCACCTCCCGCATCATCGCTGGCAGGGTTGCTGCATGCCCATCCTGACAATGAATGATATCGGGCCGGTCATCGAGCAAAATCATCAAATCCAAGGCGGTTTTCTGCAGAAGTATATTCATGGCGAAATAATCAAAATGCCCCTCTCCGCTTCGCTGCCAGCCTACCTCCTGTTCATCCTCATCGGTGTAGGTGTACACGCCGCGCTTGTCAGCAAATCTGTCCGCTTCCACCAGATAGATCTGAACGCCATTGCGCCAAGCCTCCCAGATCGCCACCGTTTCCCGTCGCTCCTCTCCAGGATAGTCCATATCGACCGCAAAGACATGACCATGACGACGGCCGCCGATACGTCCGCTTGTATGGGTCAAGGCCAAGGGCCGGAAACCAAGTCGCACGGGGTCCATGAAACCGTAGCGGGGAAGGATGACCCGGACCCGGCACTCATCCCGCAAGGCCAGCGTTTCGGCAAGTTGCCGGCACACGTCCTTGACTCCGCCGGCACCAGCCAGCCCGTCGTATTCTCGGGTGACCATCCACACCGATCGAATCGTTGTTCTGGTATCCTCACTCATCACTGTTTTTTTCCCCGTATCTGCCGACACCGCCGACTGTTTGTCGCCATGCGTATCGAACATTTCATCTATGTCGTATCCGTTGCCAACCATCTGCTTGATGATTGCTTCCGCCAGTTGCGCCGGTGTCTTTCCAACCGAGGCATCAAGACGCAGGTCTGCCCCGGCACTGTACAGCGGCCTGCGTTTTTTCAGGAGCCCGGCAATCTCCTTCCCGGGCGCAGCACCGGTCAGGGACGGTCGCTGCCCAGAGGATTGAGGATCACTCTGCATGCGCGAGGCAATGGTAGCGATGTCGGCATCGAGCCAGACCACATAGCTGTTTTGCCGGAGCTGCCGCCACGATGCACTGTGCTCAATGGCACCTCCCCCGGTGGCGATAACGGTCTGGTCCATGGTGGCGGCCATTTCCTCGAGCACCCCACGTTCTTCCCGACGAAAAAACGCCCACCCATGCTGGTTGACAATATCGGCCACCGTGGCACCGAGGCGCTTGCAGAGGAGGCTATCGGTATCAATGAACTTGTACCCGATTTTATCAGCAAGAACACGACCCACCGAAGTTTTGCCCGTCGCCCGGAATCCGGTCAGAACAATATTTTTCGCTTTTTCATGCATTTCGTTGCTCATAGGATAAAAGATCCCCCCACCCCTGTTCAAGGAGAAAGCGTTGCTTTCATTTTTTTTCTTTTCTTTTCAATAAGCTGATCTTACTGTAGACAGACGGAAATCACATTCTCTGTTTCCCGGACGATGCTATGGAATATAAAGATTATTACCAGATACTGGGAGTACCCCGCGAAGCGACCCAGGACCAGATCAAACAGGCCTATCGTAAGCTGGCCCGCAAATATCATCCCGACGTCAGCAAGGAGAAAGACGCGGAAGCCAGGTTCAAGGATGCCGGCGAAGCCTACGAAGTTTTAAAAGACCCGGAAAAACGAGCCGCCTACGACCGTTTTGGTGCCAACTGGCGTGACGGTGAACCGTTTGACCCCCCACCGGACTGGGATGCAGGCTTTGAATTCCGCGGCACAGGCCACAGGGGAGGAGGCGCCACAGGGTTCAGTGATTTTTTCGAGTCCCTGTTCGGTCAAGGCTTTGCAACGGGAGGCTCGAGACAGTCAGCCTTTCGCATGAAGGGGGAAGACCAGCACGCCAAGATCATCATCAGTCTTGCTGATGCCTACCTGGGGACCAAACAGACCATCACTCTTTCCCGGCCGATAGTTGACGATCATGGGCGGGTCAGCACCACACCCCATACGCTGCACATTGTCATTCCCAAGGGAATCATCGAAGGGCAGCGTATCCGCCTTGAAGGTCAGGGACAGCCAGGGTACGGAGGCAGCCCTCCCGGCGACCTCTACCTGGAAATAGCTTTTCAGCCTGATCGCCTCTTCCACGCCGAAAAACGGGACATCCATCTCACCGTGCCGATCACCCCATGGGAAGCGGCCCTGGGGGCCAGCCTCACTGTCCCCACTCTCGGCGGCAATGTCCAGCTCAAAATACCACCCGGCTCTCAAGGAGGCAAAAAACTCCGCCTCAAGGGTAAGGGCCTGTCGACAAAAAACCAGCAGGGCGACCAGATCGTCACTCTGCAGATCTTCGTTCCCGAGGCAAAGACCGAAGAACAGCGGCAACTCTATGCGACCATGGCGGCCAAGATGCCATCCAACCCGCGCGCTGACCTGGGGTTTTGATATGACCGAACAACGAACTTATATTCAGGGCATTGTCCTGAATGAAGAGACGCTCTGCACCCTGGCAGACATATGCAGGCTTTGCGGCGTCTCCACCGAAACCGTCTACAACATGATCGATGAAGGCATCATCTCGCCTCAGGGGGCCGAACCCGAGCAGTGGTGTTTCACCTTTGTCGAAATCAAACGGGTGCAGACCGCTGTTCGCCTGCAGCAGGATCTCCGGGTCAATCTCCCAGGATGCGCTCTGGCGCTGGATCTGCTCGAGGAACTCGAAGAACTGCGCCGCCGGATGCAGCGACCCTGATCCGGGTCCAAGCATTCGTTTCATCTATCTGCCGTGCCGGTTCTCCTTGCCTTCCTTGACCAGCTGCACCACGATTCCTTCCTTTTCGGTTTGGCAACCGGTTTTCTGGCCACCATTCTGGGGGTCCTTATTTTTCTGGGCACCGGTCAACGACGGCGCCTGCTCCAGGACCTGCGCATGGAACGGCTCCAGGAGGACAATCAACGCCAGGAGGAAGCAATCCTCCGTCTGCGGCAGGAGCGTAACCAACTCTTCGGTGAAGTCAGAAAAACTGAAGTACACTGCGCCTCGCTGCGCTCAACCTGCCAGGCATTACAGGAGCAGGTAACAGAGCGGGAACAACTTCTCACCGAGATGCGCGGACAGATTGAACAGAACTTCCAGGCTCTCGCGACCAGTATTCTCGCTGACAAAGGCGAACAGCTGCACCGGGAGCATCAGGCCAACCTGTCGCTGCTGCTCCAACCATTCCGCACCCAGCTCCTGGATTTCAAAAACCGGGCAGAAGATATCCACGACCGTGACACCAGGGACCGGGTCGCCATCCGTACCGAAATTGAACAGCTCAAACAGCTCAACCAGCAGGTCAGCATCGACGCCGCCAACCTGGCGGATGCCCTGCGCGGCAAAGCCAAAATTCAGGGGCTGTGGGGTGAAATGGTGCTGACCAGACTCCTCGAGGCCTCCGGGTTACGCAACGGTCGAGAGTTTGCGGTCCAGGTCAGTCTCAAATCCGAAGAGGGATTGACCTACCAGCCGGATGCCCTTATATATCTACCTGAGAACCGAACCATTATCATCGACGCTAAAGTTTCGCTGAAAGCCTTTCTTCAGGTGCACAATGCCACTGATGACCCAAAAAGGCAACAAGGGGTGCAGATGCACCTTGAATCAATACGAAAGCATATCAGCCAACTGGCCGCCAAGCAGTATCATCATCTCACTGGACCGGGTTCCCTTGAATTCGTGCTTCTGTTCATACCCATTGAAGGGGCATTTCAACTTGCCGTGCAACAGGATGCAGATCTTCTGACCAGCGCCATGCGCAAAAAAATTATCCTTTCCAGCCCATCGACCCTGCTGGCCATCCTCAAGACCATTCATCATCTGTGGCGTATGGACGAACAGAACCGCAACAGTTTAATCATTGCCAAACAGGCGGGGAGTCTTTATGATAAATTTGTTGGTTTTGTTGAGGCCCTGGAGGAAATTGGTTTCCGCCTCAACCAGACCCAACAGGCTTGGCATACAGCCAGAAATCGCCTGACAACCGGTCAGGGTAATCTCATCGTCCGGGCCGAATCTCTGAAACATCTGGGAGTGCAATCGAGCAAGGAACTACCCGACTCCCTCAAGCATACCTCAGCCATAAGAGAGGAAACACCATGAAACATCTGACAGCTATCATTGCCCTGTGCTTTCTGCTCACCCTATCCTCCTGCGCCACCAAAGGACAGACCGGAGCAGTGGGAGGGGCCGCGGCCGGTGCGCTCATTGGCCAGGCCATCGGACATAACACCGGAGCGACCCTGATCGGGGCCGCGGTAGGCTCCATGCTCGGGTATATCGTTGGCAACGAAATGGACAAATACGACCGCCAGCAACTCAACCACGTCTACGACCGGGGGGTCTCCAACCAGCGATCCTCATGGGTCAATCCCGATACCGGTAACCAGTATGCAGTGACTCCGCAACCTGCCTTCCAGGACCCCAGGACCAGCCGCATCTGCAGACGGGCTGAAATCGAAGCTGTTATCGACGGCAAGGTCGAGAAGACCTACAGCACAGCCTGCCGGGATGAGTATGGCCGTTGGGAACTGCAATAACAGGCCGTAAGGGGCAGGCGTGACCCTGACAGGAACGATATCCGTACCCACTGCCAGCCAGCGGGCCATGATTGATGTCACCCGGGAGGTCGAAGAGGTGGTCACAGCCAGTGGTGTCGCTGACGGTATCTGTATGCTGTACACGCCCCACACCACCTCCGGACTCATGATCAATGAGGGGGCAGACCCGGACGTTGGTCGGGATATTCTGGGGGCACTTGATCACATCGTCCCCTCGGACTACCCGTACCGCCACTTGGAAGGGAACTCGCCCGCCCATCTGATGGCTGCCCTGACGGGCTCAAGCATCACAGTTTTCGTCACCAGGTCTCGATTACAGCTCGGGACCTGGCAACGACTTTTTTTCTGTGAATTCGACGGTCCGCGGCAACGCTCCCTGTGGTGGAAAATACTGGTGGGATAACCTTTTCATATACACAACAAACTGCCATGTTTTTTGGAATGAACCGCGCCACGGATGAACAGTCCCTGATCACCTTTCTCCAGCATTTCAGCGATGATCGATTGGCCAGCGTCCTGGTGCCCCGCATGTCGGAGCAGGAAATACATCAACTCGTCGACCTGTGCACTGCCATCATGCGAAACCACCTCTCCGGCGAGGAATATCAC
>SKJK01000072.1 GCA_007121995.1 Desulfobulbaceae bacterium | reverse complement strand
CTGCGGGAGATTGCCGCCGGAAAAGTTACCTTCGAGAATATCCACGATCTCCCCAAAAAACGTAAGGCTGAGGAAAAGGTCGCTGTTGCGGCGAAAGCAGATGACAATGCAGAGTAACAACAGTTAATGTACTGTAAAAGGCAATTATGAGTATGAGTTATTACGAAATTCTCGGAGTCGCGAAGGACGCTTCTGCTGAAGCCATCAAAAAGGCGTATCGGAAGCTGGCCATGCAGTATCATCCTGACCGCAACCAGGGAGACTCCGAGGCTGAAGGAAAATTTAAGGAAGCCGCTGAGGCCTACGAGGTGCTCAGTGATGGACAGAAACGGCGCATTTATGACGCCTACGGTAAGGAAGGCCTGCATAACAGCGGCTATCGAGGACCGGGGAGCAATGATGATATTTTCTCCCATATCAATGATATTTTCGGCGATATTTTCGGCTTCAGCGGTCGTGGCAGGCGCCGGGATCCCAATGCGCCGGTGCAGGGCGAGGATCTGCGCTACGATATCAACATATCGTTCATGGAAGCCGTTCATGGCGTCAACCGTCAGGTGGAGATCACCAAGCGGGAAACCTGCTGGACCTGCGA
Organism: Desulfobulbaceae bacterium; assembly: GCA_007121995.1. GTDB lineage: Bacteria > Desulfobacterota > Desulfobulbia > Desulfobulbales > Desulfobulbaceae > Desulfobulbus. The sequence goes on along the minus strand of SKJK01000072.1, from coordinate 6,207 downwards.
GGGGACCGGCGCACGACCGGGGCATCAACCGCAGACTTGTTCGGGATGTAACGGCCGGGGCCAGGTGATCCGCTCGCAGGGATTTTTTCAGGTCAGCACTACCTGTCCTCGTTGCGGCGGTGCTGGTCAGGTGATCACCGATCCCTGTGCCGATTGCCATGGCGAGGGATTGGTCGATCGCAGCAAAAAAGTCAATATCCGCATTCCGGCGGGGGTGGACACCGGATCGCGGATGCGTCTCACCGGCGAGGGGGAAGGCGGACGTCGAGGCGGCCCATCCGGAGATCTGTATGTGGTCATTCATGTCGATGATCATGAATACTTCCAGCGCGATGGCCAGACCATCTTTCTGCGGTTACCGATGTCCATGGTGCGGGCCGCATTGGGATGCGAAGTGGAGGCGCCGACTGTTCACGGCACCAGCAAGCTCAAGATACCAGCCGGTACGCAGTCCGGTGAACGATTCCAATTGCGGGGCGAGGGCGTTCCCAGTCTGCGCGGAGGGGCCAGGGGTGATATGGTGGTTGAGGTGCAGGTACAGACGCCCACAAAACTGACCAAACGACAAAAGGAGCTGCTCAGGGAATTTGACGGATTGTGTAAAGAGCAGGAAGAGGAAGGTTTTTTCTCCCGATTGTTCCATGGCCACCTCGGTAAGCAGAAAAAGAAAAGCGACGATTCGGAAAAGGTCGCCAATGGCTGATGAACCGCGTTTGACGCATTTCGATGCCGCTGGAAATGCCCGGATGGTCGATGTCAGTGGCAAAGAAGATACTGTCCGCCGGGCAGTGGCCGCCGCCACCGTGCAGATGACACCTCAGGCGTTTGCGATGATCCGTCAGGGGACCGTAACAAAGGGTGATGTGCTCGGTGTGGCCCGGGTAGCCGGCATCATGGCGGCCAAGAAAGTGGATCAACTTATCCCCCTGTGTCACCCTTTATCCATTACTTCGGCGGATATTGTTTTTGTCATGAATGAGCAGCATGCACGGATCGAAGTGGAGGCAACCGTGGGTATGACCGGACAAACCGGGGTGGAGATGGAAGCATTGACAGCAGTATCGGTTGCTGCCCTGACCATTTATGATATGTGCAAAGCTGTTGACAAAACCATGACTATCTCGAATATACGTTTGGTGCACAAGAGCGGGGGCAAAAGCGGAGTGTTTGTCAGACCTTGATCCGTAAACGACCACGGGGTTATGCAGTTGGTTGCTTGACACGTTCCTGTCGTATAAGTGAGCATATCTGCCCCGGATTTGCCCAGAGGTGGCTGCCCGTCACAGCCCACTTTCTTATGCCGGCAGTCGCAACCATGCCCAGAGAAAGTGACGGTGATCGCTTGCTGTGAGTCTGCAGTGAACGCTGGTGAGCGGCTTGCAGATACTAACAAAGATACATGTTCACTTGCATTCGGTGAACGGTTATGACCGGTGCAGAGACAACGTGCGACATTGATGGTCGCCCGGACAGCGCCGTCGTTGGACAACCCCCACCTATGTTGGAGAGTGGCAATGGATGAAAAAGACCTGCAGCATTTTAAAAAACAGCTTGAGGCAATTAAAGCTGATATCAATAATGATGTGGAACAGACTCTCAGCGAGATGACCAGCCATACCGGCAATGTCCCTGATCCCAATGATCGGGCCAGTATGGAATCGGACCGCAGTTTCGAATTGCGCATCCGCGGCAGGGAACGCAAACTCATGGATAAAGTGAATGAAGCTCTTGTCCGGATTGAAGACGGGACCTATGGTTTTTGCGCCGGTTGCGGTTGCGAAATCGCGTTGAAACGGCTCAGGGCCCGACCGGTGGCTACGTATTGCATTGACTGCAAAACGCGCCAGGAACAGCAAGAAAAAGAACAGGGCCGGTAAGAGATTCGATGCCTGAATTACGCAAAGATCCGATTCTTGGTCGCTGGATCATAATCGCCCAGGAACGGGGCAAGCGACCTACTGATTTTCTTGTTGAAGAGTTCAAGGTCAAGGGCGGCTTCTGTCCGCTGTGCCCGGGACATGAAAAAACCACCCCCAATGAGGTCTTGGTTTACGGTCGTGAATGGGGGCCTTCGAACTCTCCAGGCTGGAAAATGCGTGTTGTACCCAACAAATATCCTGCTCTGGTCATTGAGGGCCATCTTGACAAGCAGGGGGAGGGGCTATACGACCGCATGAACGGTATCGGTGCCCATGAAGTCATCATAGAGACACCCAACCACCATGATCGTTTTTCCCACCTGCCAGCCCAGGAAATGCTGCTCACCTTCAAGGCCTACCGTGATCGTATCCGGGACCTTTCCCAGGATCGGCGGTTCAATTATGTGGTGGTGTTTAAAAATTTTGGCCAGGCAGCAGGAGCATCCCTAGAGCATTCTCATTCCCAACTTGTTGCTCTGCCTATTCTACCCCGGATGGTCAGCTCAGAACTCGACGGCAGTCTGTCGTATTACAAGTATAAAGATCGGTGTATTTTTTGTGATATCATCCGTCAGGAGATTCAGCAGAAACTCAGACTGGTTTGCGAAAACAGCCATTTTGTCACCGTCACCCCTTTTGCCCCCCGGTCGCCGTTTGAAATGTGGATTCTGCCCAGGGAACATAATTCCTCCTATGTTGATCAGGATGAGGCATCGCTGATCGCCCTGGCGGAAATTTTCTCTGAAACACTGCGCCGCCTGGATGGTTGTATAGCCAATGTGCCCTATAATTTTGTCCTCCACACCCAACCCCTTCGCTCCGGTCCACTGGAGCATTATCACTGGCACTTCGAGATCGTTCCTAAACTGACCTCTATTGCCGGATTCGAATGGGGCACCGGTTTCTACATCAATCCCATGCCGCCTGAAGAAACTTGCGGGTATCTTCGCGACGTCCAACTGTAGGAGGAATTCATGGCTAAGAAACGCATATTACTGGTTGATGACGAAGAAGCTATCCAACTGCTCTATCGTCAGGAATTCGAAGACGAAGGGTATCTGGTCGATTCGGCCCGCAACGGTGAAGAAGCTCTGGCCCAATTCCATAGCCAGCCACCAGATCTTGTTATCCTTGACATCAACATGCCCGGCATGAATGGTATTGAGGTTCTGCGACAGATGAAGGAAGCTCGCGATGATCTGCCGGTTATCCTCAGTTCCGCATACCAGGAATATAAACAGGATTTCAATACCTGGGCTTCCGAGGCCTATGTGGTCAAATCGGCAAACCTCGACGAACTCAAGGCCGTCGTACGCGAGCATCTCGCCTGATCCTTGTTCTCCGGAGGCGGGAGAGGGAGCAGTGTTCCTTCCAGCCCCGCTCCGAAGTCTCCATGAAAGATATTCAGAGCCTGCACGATTCCCGGCGTATCGATATACGCAAAGTCGGCGTCAAAACCATATCCTACCCGATTATTGTTCTGGACAAGGAGCGAAAAACCCAGCACACGGTGGCCAGGGTCAACATGTACGTCAATCTGCCGCACCGGTTCAAGGGGACGCACATGAGCCGGTTTATAGAAATTCTCAATCGATTTCACGGAAAATTCAATCTCAGGACTTTTCATCTCATCCTGGAAGAGATGAAAATCCGGCTTGAAGCCGAGGCAGCGCACTTGGAGATTGAATTCCCCTATTTTCTTCGGACGGCATCGGTTCTTCAATCACCCGGTATGGCGCGTTATGATTGTCGTCTGCATGGGTCCCTGGCTGGTCAGCTCGATCTGGTCGTTGAGGTCGACGTTCCAGTTCCCTTGCTTTGCCGCCGGGAAGCGCAGGAAGGTTTTTCGGAATTTTCCGGTATATGGGGGGTGGTCACTGCAGCTGTGCGGATGAACCGTTTTCTCTGGATCGAAGATCTGATCGAATTGATCAGGCAAGGAGCGCTTCCTGAACACAATCGACCGGATTCGGTGGAATCCATGTGCTATCGGATCGGCTCGGTTTTAGACGAAAGCGACGCTTTTCACTGGTACAAAGTTGTTGTGAAAAATATTGTCAGCGGGTATGCAACATTTGCCTCCACTGAATGGCCCGAACAACGTAATCGATCACGGGATTTGCCCCTGGATGGTTGACTATGCTCCTGTATCGTCACCGTTCACAGATGTACCGGAGTTATCCAGACATGGCTGTCGGCTCCGGGCATGGTGGTGGAAAAGAGAGGTGTTTCCTCTGCCTGCCCCAAGATCAACTTAACACCAACAGACTGCGATGAGTGAACTTCTTTTTGAGATTGGAACGGAAGAAATCCCGGCCGGATATATCCAACCGGCCCTTGACGCCCTGGCCGCTGGTGCGGCCAGAAAACTTGAGGACCTCAACCTGGGCTTTGACTCCATTCGCACCTTTGGCACCCCACGCCGTCTGACTCTGGCGATAGGTACTGTGCAATCCCGACAGGATGATCGACGTCAAGAGCATATCGGCCCATCGAAAAAAGCTGGATTTGATGCCGATGGTCGACTGACCCAGGCGGCCATCGGTTTTGCTCGATCCCGGGGACTGCAGGCGGAACAATTGCAGGTAGTTTCGACAGCCAAAGGTGAGTATCTGATGGCCGTTGAAGATGTCAAAGGGCAGGAAACCATGGCGCTTCTCCCTGCGTTGCTTACATCACTGGTCCATGAGCTGGTTTTTCCCAAATCAATGCGTTGGGCCGATTACACTATGACCTTTGGGCGTCCCATCCAATGGCTGCTGGCCCTGTATGACGGTAAGGTGGTACCGTTGGTTCTGGAGGGTGTGCAAGCCGGCGACACGACTCGGGGTCATCGATTTATGGCGCCTGAACCGTTTGCTGTCAGCAACCTCGAGACATACCTTAATGGCCTGGAAAAACGTTTTGTTTTAGCCGATCCGGTGCAACGGAAGACGTTGGTGATTGAAGCGGTTCAGCAGGCAGTAGATACATACGGTGGCAATGCCGGTGCCCGACCGGTCCTGGATGAGGGGCTGGTGGATACGGTGACCAACCTGGTGGAATGGCCTTACGGTATATGTGGACACTTTGATCGTAAGTTCCTTCAGTTGCCCCAGGAGACCCTGGTGACGTCCATGCGGGAACACCAGAAGTATTTTCCTGTGGCTGGTGCCGACGACCATCTCCTGCCCCTTTTTGTTGCCGTCAACAATACCGGGGTCAAAGATGTACAACTTGCTGCCAGCGGCCATGAGCGTGTCTTGCGGGCCCGCCTTGAAGATGGCCTGTTTTTTTTCAACGAAGATCGAAAACGGCCCCTGGGCGATCGATGCGCCGAGTTGGATGGCATCGTCTTTCAGAACAGGTTGGGTACGATGAAGGAAAAAAGTGCGCGAATCACAGCGCTGGCCGGAGTGCTCGCTGATCGCATCGTCCCGGATCTGCGCAAGGACGTCACCCGGGCTGCTCATCTCGCCAAGGCGGATCTGCTCACCGCCATGGTGGGTGAATTTCCGTCACTCCAGGGGATAATGGGGCGGGTTTATGCCCTTCAGGACGGCGAGAAAGCTGAAGTCGCCTTGGCGATCGAAGAACATTATCAGCCACTACGGGCTGGAGGCAGTCCTCCTTCCACCCTGATCGGCGCTTTGGTCGGCCTTGCCGATCGAATGGACACGTTGGTGGGATGTTTTGCCATCGGTGAAAAACCAACGGGCAACAAGGATGCCTTTGGGCTCAGGCGTCAGGCAATCGGCCTGCTCAATATTATCCGTAGCCTCAATATTTCTCTTTCTATCCGGGATACAGCTGAGGCCGCTTTACAGGGATATGACGGTGGGATTGTCAACGCGGGGGACAATACCGTAGCTGAAGTGCTGGCCTTTATCCGCCTCCGTTTTGAAAATGAGCAGGTCTCCCGCGGTTTGTCCCAGGAACTGGTAGAAGCAGCGACTTCAGTTGGATTTGATGATCCTGTTGATTGTCTGGCCCGGATCGATGCCCTTGATCAACTTCGCAGTCAGGAAAGTTTTCGGGTGCTGGCCGGTTCCTTCAAACGGATTCGCAATATCGTCAAAGACAAGGCTACCACTGAGGTCAATCCAACTCTGCTCACCGATCCGGCTGAACAGGCCTTGTTTACTGCTTTCGAAGAAGTGCGCAACAAGACCCTGCCACTGCTGGCGAACCGTTCCTACCGTGCGGCTCTGGATGCGTTGTTGACCATGAAAGAACCTGTTGACCACTTTTTTGACAAGGTTCTGGTTATGGCCGATGACCCAGCAATTCGCCAGAACCGCTTGAATCT
>SKJK01000024.1 GCA_007121995.1 Desulfobulbaceae bacterium | reverse complement strand
TCCCTGCCCCCATAGCGAGAATAACCGTTGCGGCACCGGTAACGATATCGCCGCCAGCCCAGACCCCCCGCATGAATGTTTTTCCATTTTCAGGATCAGCCTCAATGTTGCCCCAGCGGTTGAGTCGGATCGCCGGTTCGGAACTGGTGAGCAGAGGATTGGCTCCGGAGCCGACAGCGATGATGGCAAGGTCGCAATCCAAGGTAAAATTCGAACCCTCCAGGGGCACCGGTCTGCGACGGCCGGATGCATCAGGCTCGCCAAGGGTCATGCGCTCACAGGTCACCGAGGTCAGACGGCCATCGCTGCTCCCTTCAAAACGCAGTGGATTGGACAGCAACAGAAATTCCACGCCCTCCTCTTCCGCATGGTGGGCTTCCTCCATCCTGGCAGGCATTTCTTCCCGGGATCGCCGATAGACAATCTTCGCTGTTTCCGCGCCCATACGCAGTGCGGTACGAGCGGAGTCCATGGCGACATTGCCACCGCCCACTACCACAACATTGCGACCTGGTACCATGGGTGTGTCATAAAGGGGATCATAGGCTTTCATGAGATTGGCGCGGGTCAGGTACTCATTGGCGGAATACACCCCGATGAGGTTTTCTCCCGGTATATTCATAAAACGAGGAAGCCCGGCGCCAACGCCGACAAAAATCGCATCAAACCCTTCCTCCAGCAGCTCACTGACATCCACGACCCGTCCCACCACTGTATTACAGGCAATAGTCACCCCCAGATGCTCCAGGGTCTTCACTTCCGCCTCGACGATGGCTTTGGGCAGGCGAAATTCGGGAATCCCATAGACCAGCACCCCTCCTGGCTTGTGAAAGGCCTCGAAAATAGTGACATCATGGCCCTTCAACACCAGATCTCCCGCCACAGTGAGCCCTGCGGGCCCGCTTCCCACCACGGCAACCCTTTTACCGGTCGGCGCTTGCTTGACCGGCAACGACCCGTCACCGTTGGCCCTTTCCCAATCAGCGAGAAAACGTTCCAGATGTCCTATAGCCACGGGGCTGCCTTTTTTGCTCAGTATACAGCGTCCTTCGCACTGAATTTCCTGAGGACACACCCGACCGCACACCGCAGGCAGGGCATTTTTTTCCCAAATTGCCCGGATTCCCTCGGCAAACCGACCATCTGCAATGGCTTTGATAAAGGCAGGAATGGGAACCGCCACGGGACAGCCCTGAACGCACTGAGGTATTTTACACTGAATACATCGGGACGCCTCGGCCTTGGCCATCTCATCCGTGTACCCAAGGGGCACTTCCAGAAAATTATGGCGGCGCATTTCCGCGGACTGCTCCGGCATAGGATGCCGCTCTTTGCTTGCTTTTGTGGCTTGTTGCATACCCTTTCTTTCTCCGGTTTTCTTATTCCTGTTCCAGTGTTGTGGCCTGGGCTTCCATACGGCAGCGATGGTCTTCCATGGCTTTGGCTTCCACGTTCTTGTATGCCTGCAGGCGTTGGGCAAGACCGTCAAAGTCAACCTTATGGCCGTCAAATTCCGGCCCGTCAACACAAGCGAACTTGATTTCATCGCCCACTGTCACTCTGCATCCGCCGCACATACCGGTCCCGTCTACCATAACCGGATTGAGACTCACCAGGGTATGCACCTCATCGGGACGGGTCAATTCACTGACCGCCTTCATCATGGGCACCGGACCTATGGCCACCACCAGGTCCGGTTTGTCGGTTGTCAGGATCTCCTTCAGGGCATCAGTGACAAAACCTTTTCTGCCGGTGGAGCCATCATCGCTCATGGCAATGAAGGTATCGGAAAGCGCGTTCATTCTCTCTTTCAGAATCATGAAATCCACATTGCGGGCCCCCAGGATAGTGGTGACCCGATTACCTGCATTTTTCATGGCACGGGCAATCGGATGGAGAACGGCAATACCCGTACCGCCTCCCATACAGACCACATGACCCACTTTCTCTATATCCGTGGGACGTCCCAGCGGGCCGATGAGCTCTGAATAGGCATCACCCTCATGCAAGGTGGCAAAAAGAGAGGTGGATTTTCCCACCACCATGAAAATCACCGTTACGGTCCCCGCATCGGGATCGGTGTCCGCCATGGTCAGAGGAATACGTTCTCCCGTCTCCGTAGCCTTGAGGATCACAAATTGACCAGGCCTGGCTTTACGGGCAATTCTCGGGGCTTCAATCTCATGCAGGATTACCGAGGACGGTACCAGCTCCTCCCGTCGTACGACTTTAAACATGGTTTCTCCTCTCTTAAAAAGTTACCTGACTCCCTTGAAAAAGGCTTTATAACGCAACGCAATCCCTTCAAAACTGGATAGGTATATGTCCTTTTCGAAACTATTCTAAACAGGTAGGATACTGAACTGAACCCGTCATGGTGCGCAGATCAGGTTACGTTCTTTTTGGTACCTTCTTTCGTCCATCGTGTGCAATAATCATTGACATTGCAGCAGGTTATGGGCGACTATTTTCACAAACCGTTAATTGCATCTCTTCATATAAAAAAATGGTCATTAACAACCTTGACCAAAACGTCAGTTTTAATATGCAGCATGTATACCTGCTAACGGTTAGGAGTCGTATATGTTGCCCCAGGAATAAAACTGTACGGTAACCATTTGCTCTCTTGAAAAAGCAATGGTAGAAAACTCCTTGGACAAGAAACAGCAAAGTTACCTCACCGCAAGGCCAAAAGGAAAGAAAAAAACATGCCCCCAGTATATTACCTCAATCCTGCACTCCAGCCCCTTGCAACACTCTCAGCCATGTCCTTTTCTTCTCTCGACACGTTCCTACCATGATCACAAATTCCCAACCAGCTCTGGACCTGCGAGATTTTGCTGCGGTGCTTTTTGATCTGGATGGCACCATTTGGCATGAGCACCTCCCACTTCCAGGCGCGGTTTCCCTGGTGCAACAACTGCAGGAATGTGACCATCCCCATGGATTTGTCAGTAATTCCAGTGCGTCACCGGCCCGCGTGGTGCGACGACTGGCCGCAATAGGTCTCATCGTGACTGAACAGACCATCCTGACAGCTGCGGCTGCGGCATGTGATTACGTCCTCAACACCTTTGGTCCGGGGGCCAGGGTTTTCAACATCGCCAATCCATCCATCGACGAATTACTCAGTAACCGCGCTATGCTCTTGGATGATGAATGCAAAGACTGTGACGCGGTGCTAGCGTCCGGCTTGGCTCATGGAAGCGCCACCCTGATTCGCTTGCAAAAAGCACTCCGGCTGCTGATGCGGGGGGCCAGCCTGATCGGATTATGTGCTGACCGCGCCTATCCTACCCCGCGTGGTTTTGAAATCGGGGCCGGTGGTGTCACGGCAATGCTTGCGTATGCCGCCGGTGTCCCGGCAACCTACTGTGGCAAACCGGAACCGTGGTTTTTTGAAGATATCTGTCACCGACTGCAGGTGCCTCCTCATCGCTGTCTGCTTATTGGCGACAACCTTGAAGCCGACATCGCCGGTGCTCGTCGCGTTGGCATGACAACCATTCTCACCCTGACCGGTCTAGCCACCCCTGAAGCTGTTGCCAAGGCAATAGACAAACCCGATGCTGTGGTCAACAATCTCTCCGAATTGTTGTTTTAAAAGACGGGAGGCAAAGACCATTCTCGCTGCTGTTCGGCAGCGCCCGATGCACCCCCCGAAACTTGAACATATGGCCCGTCTCCATTGACCATATCCCCTCCCTTGAGCCTATAACAAACAGTGTTTTTTCACTGATCCTTTGTTTCGCCAGCAGATCGAATCCTCTCAATATTATAGACCTGCGGTTCAATCCGCCCTCAAGCCTCGATTCAGAACAACATTCCTCGCATCTGGATGCGATACTACCTCGCAGCACTCCCTGTAATATAAATATAACCGCACACTCATCCTATTCTAATCCGATCGTGTGATAGTTCAGTGCGCATGAGGGAATTTGTCACTCATGCGATGACACATCCTGAAAATTCGACAACAAGGAGGACTGACATGTTCCACGGAATGACATCGCCCCATCGCCTGCTGCCCATTGCTCTATTCTGCGCCCTGTTCCTGATCACCGCCCCTGTTTTTGCCATGGATCCGCGTTTTACAGACCAAGATGGTGATCTGGTTGCTGATATCCCAACCGATTCCAGCCAATGGATTGATCCACCGACCTTGATTTTTGCCTATACGCCGGTTGAGGATCCGGCAGTATACGCCAAGGTCTGGGACGGATTTATTCGCCATATGGAAGAAATTACCGGAAAAAAAGTCCAGTTTTTCCCGGTGCAGTCCAACGCTGCCCAATTGGAAGCGATGCGTGCCGGTCGACTTCATATCGCCGGTTTTAACACCGGATCCAATCCCCTGGCTGTCAACTGCGCCGGGTTTCGCCCCTTTGCCATGATGGCCCGTGCCGACAACAGTTTTGGCTACGAGATGGAGATCATAACCCATCCAGGCTCCGGCATTAACACCATCGAAGATATTCGAGGCAACAAGCTAGCCTTCACCTCCCAGACGTCAAACTCAGGTTTCAAGGCACCATCAGCACTGCTGAAGGCTGAATACGGTCTGGTTGCAGACAAAGATTACGAACCGGTCTTCTCCGGCAAGCACGACAATTCCATTCTCGGAGTTGCCAACAAAGATTATCCTGTTGCCGCCATCGCCAATTCGGTCCTGAATCGGATGATCTCCCGTAATGTGGTCCAACCCGAACAGCTTGTCACCATTTACACCTCGCAAACCTTCCCAACCACTGGCTACGGGGTCGTTTATAACCTGCATCCCGAACTGCAGCGAAAAGTGCAACAGGCTTTTTTCACCTTTCCCTGGGAAGGCTCTGCTCTGGAAGAAGAATTCAAGAATTCCGGCGAGGCCAAATTCATTCCCATAACCTATAAGGAACACTGGGCTGTGGTGCGCACCATTGATGCGGCCATGGGTGTTCAATACGACTGTCGCTGAACCATGCTGCACCTGCAAGCACTGACCAAACAATACGCCACCGGTGACCTGGCCCTTGGTGGCATCACGCTGACTATCCCCGCGGGACAGGTTGTCGGTCTTATCGGACCTTCGGGAGCCGGTAAATCAACCCTCATTCGTTGTGTCAACCGTTTGGTAGAACCCAGTGGCGGATCCATTTACCTGGAGAACATCGACCTGACCAGACTGAGCCGCTCACAACTGCGGCAGGCTCGGCGACGTATGGCCATGATTTTTCAGGAATTTGCTCTGGTAGAACGATTAACGGTCATGGAAAACGTCCTCAGCGGGCAACTGGGGTATGTGCCTTTCTGGCGCAGCCTGCTTCGTCAGTTCCCCGCGGAAGCTGTTGGCAATGCCTTTGCCACGCTCGACCGGGTCGGGCTGACCGATCATATCGACAAACGCGCCGATACGTTGTCCGGCGGACAGCGACAACGAGTCGGAATCGCCCGCGCCCTGCTGCAGAATCCTGACCTGTTACTGGTGGATGAGCCTACTGCAAGTCTTGATCCCAAAACCTCCCGTCAAATCATGCGACTCCTGACCGATGTCTGCGCTGAACAGAAACTGGCGGCAATCATCAATATTCATGATGTTGCGCTGGCTCGAATGTTTGTCCAGCGGATTGTCGGTCTTCGATACGGCCAGGTGGTCTTCGACGGACCACCTGAAAACCTGGACGCCGCCGCCTTGACCATGATCTATGGGGCCGAGGATTGGACCGGCACCATGCAAGAGGCCGACTGGGGAACAGAGCCATACGACCAACTCGACCCGATGACGCAAAATCGATTGGTACCAGCCTGATGTTCGAGCATTCCCAACAGATCCCGACGGCCTCCGAATACCCCACCACATGGAAACGTCCGCCGTTTATTCGCTCTCCGTGGCTTCGCTATGGTCTTTATCTTCTGGCTTTGTGCTATCTTGTCATCGGATTCAATACCGTGGAAATCAACTGGACACGGGTCAGCGAGGGCATACCACGGGGCTGGATATTTGTTTCCGGTTTTTTGGCCCCTGATTTTCTTTCCCGTGGCGGCGATATCTGGCAGGGTATCAAAGAGAGCCTGACTATGACCCTGACCTCCACCATTGCCGGGATAGCACTTTCTATTCCCATAGGCGTCGGAGCGGCACGCAATCTTGCTCCGATGCCGATCTATCTGACTTGTCGATCAATTATTGCCATTACCCGCAGTTTCCAGGAAATCATCATCGCCATTTTATTTGTCGCCATGGTTGGCTTCGGCCCCCTGGCGGGTTTTCTAACTCTCACCCTGGCAACAATTGGCTTCCTTGCCAAACTGCTGGCCGAAGATATCGAGGATATCGATGAGAGCCAGACCGAGGCCATCCGCTCCACCGGTGCCAGTTGGCTGCAACTGATCAATTATGCGGTCCAGCCTCAGGTCATGCCACGCCTCATTGGTCTCTCCATGTACCGACTGGATATCAATTTCCGTGAATCAGCGGTCATCGGCATTGTTGGCGCCGGCGGCATCGGGGCTACCCTCAACACCGCCATCGATCGTTATGAGTTCGACTCCGCAGCAGCGATTCTGCTCATTATCATCGTCATAGTTCTTCTTTCGGAATACAGTTCCGGCTACATTCGTAACCGGGTGCAATAATGCCAGTTCAACGCATTGGTACAACCCGACAATGGCAGCGACGCTCCCGTGGTGACAGCCTGCGTCTGTGGGCCTGGCAACTATTACTGCTTGTTCTTTTTCTGCTGTCCTGGCGGGTGATGAACGAAAACACAATGTGGATTTTTGTTCAGGACGCTCCCCGTCAGGCAGCCGACATCGGCTACCGCATGCTGCCACCTCGCTGGCCGTATATT
>SKJK01000281.1 GCA_007121995.1 Desulfobulbaceae bacterium | reverse complement strand
GTTCGAGGTGTTGGTGTTTATATGAGCCATGATTTATTCTAGGCAAAAAAAACGTACGAACAAATGTTTTTCTATAATATCATCGATTTTTCATCTCCCGGGGAGCCGACTTCTTGAGGGCGTGAAGGAGTTGTCTGGTATCCATTCATAGATGTCGCTCGCAAGCCGAAGGTCTTAACGCCGGCTGCATCGATCGGACAAGGTGCACCCGTAGCGGGTCCTTGCTGACCCTGAAAACAATGACGATTTTCTTGCTTTTTACTTATAGAACCGGTAAGCCCAAAGCATATGGCGATAGGCGAGGGACCGTCGACAATTGCTGGTTCCCGCATGATCTTCTTTTTGCAATGGCGGCATCATGACAGCAGAATCTGAAAAACCTCCGGTTGAGCAATCACCTCCGGCCAAACCGGCCTCCAGAAAAAAAACGCATTTCAATGTTGCGTTCTATCGGGATTGGTGCAAAGCCTGCGGTCTGTGCATGGCCTTTTGCCCGAAGAAGATCATTCTGGCAGATAAAAACGGAAAACCAATGGTCAAAGAACCCGATCAGTGTATCGGTTGCCGATTTTGCGAAATGCACTGTCCTGATTTTGCCATTACGGTCAGTGAGCGTCAGCCCAAAAGGAGGAAGGATGATGCCTGAAACACCCAGCAAACGTCAACTCCTCCAGGGAAATGAGGCCATTGCCCATGGTGCCCTCGCAGCAGGATGCCGGTTTTTCGCTGGGTATCCCATCACTCCGGCCTCGGAGATCTCCGAACAACTGGCCACCCTGATGCCCCGTTTCGGCGGCACCTTTATTCAGATGGAGGATGAAATCGCCAGCATGGGTGCGATCATTGGTGCGTCTCTGGCTGGTGTGAAAGCGATGACCGCCACTTCCGGACCCGGTTTTTCCCTGATCCAGGAAAACCTTGGCTACGCCTGCGCCGCCGAGGTACCTTGCGTGGTGGTCAATGTCATGCGTGGCGGCCCATCCACCGGCCTGCCCACCAGTCCGGCTCAAGGCGATGTGCAGATGGCCCGCTGGGGCACCCATGGTGACCATCCCATTATTGTTCTCGCTGTCTCTACGGTGAGCGATTGTTTCACCACCACCATCAAGGCTTTCAACCTGTCGGAACAATTCAGGGTTCCGGTGATTATCCTTTCCGATGAGATTGTTGCCCACACCAGAGAATGTGTGGAGCTGCCGGCACCTGAGGAAGTGTATATCATTAACCGGATCCGACCCAATGTGCCACCAGAGTGGTACAAACCCTATGAAGGAGACAGTCGGGGGATACCGGCTATGGCCTCCTTTGGTGATGGGTATCGTCACCATATCACCGGCCTGGTGCATGACGACCATGGTTTCCCCACAGAAAATCCGGGAGAAATTCTTAACTTCCATCAACGACTGACCCAGAAGATCACCCGGGGATTTCCAGAAATCATGATGACGAGAAGCTATCGGCTCGAGGATGCCGAAGTGGCCATCATTGCCTACGGTTCAGTGGCCCGTTCGGCCATGCGGGCTGTTGAGGAAGCCCGCCAGCAGGGCATCCGCGCCGGCCTGTTGCAATTGATAACCCTGTTTCCTTTTCCGCGCAGTCATGTGACGCCGGTGCTCAAGCACTGCCGCGCCGTTCTGGTACCGGAAATGAATATGGGCCAGATCAGCCGTGAGGTACAACGAGTCAACCAGAGTTTCTGCGCGGTGGTCAAGCATAACCGGGTCGATGGCCAGGTTATTACCCCGGATGAACTCTCCACCCGACTGATCAAACTGTAGGGAGAACATGCCATGTCGGTATCAGCACAGACCATTCGCCACGAATACCTGCGCCACAATAAAAAATTTCCCCATGTCTGGTGTCCGGGTTGCGGTAATGGCATTGTTATGGCAGCATTGCTCCGGGCCATATACCGTATGGAATTAAGCAAGGATGAGGTCGTTCTGACCTCGGGTATCGGTTGTTCCGGCCGTATGCCGACGTATCTCGATTTCAACACCCTGCATTCCACCCACGGACGCGCTTTGACCTTTGCCACCGGCGTCAAACTTGCCAATCCGGCCCTCAATGTGGTAGTGGTCATGGGTGATGGTGATGCCACAGCTATCGGTGGTAACCATTTTATTCATGCAGCCCGGCGTAATCTCAACCTCACCGCGATCATCATCAACAATTCTATTTACGGCATGACAGGTGGGCAGTATTCTCCGACCACACCATTTGGGGCACAATCGACCACTTCGATATACGGCCACATCGAACATGCTTTTTCCATCGCTGAACTGGCGGTTACTGCCGGAGCCTCTTTTGTGGCTCGTTCCACCGTGTACCACGCCCAACTCCTCGACAAACTCATTGAACAAGCCATGCACAAACAAGGGTTCGCTGTGGTTGAAGTCATTTCTAACTGTCACGTCCAATATGGACGGCGCAACCAGCTGGGAGGTGCCGTGGATATGCTCAAGTCCTATAAGGAGAACAGCGTCACCGTTGCCCGGGCTGCTCAACTCACACCTGAGGAATTGGAAGGAAAAACAACCATCGGCGTCCTGGCTGACCGGCAGTTGCCCGTCTCCACAGAGGAATACGAAAAGATTCGTCTGCGGGCTGAACAGTCCGGAGGGAAGCTATGAAGAAAAACCAAGCCAGCCGTTATGAGATCCGTTTCAGCGGTTCCGGGGGGCAGGGCCTGATCACCGCAGCGGTGATCTTTGCCGAAGCTGTGGGCGTGTATGACTGTCAATTTGTCTGTCAGACCCAGAGTTACGGTCCGGAGGCCAGGGGGGGCAGGTCAAAAGCTGAAGTGGTGATCAGCGATGCACCCATTGATTATCCTAAGGCTCGTCGCCTTGACCTGCTGCTGGCCATGAACCAGGCAGCCTGTGATGCCTATTTCCGCGACCTTTCTCCTGGTGGTTTATTGGTGGTGGACGCCACCTTGGTGGAGCAATACCCCACCAGCCGGATTGTTGCTATCCCCTTTACAACCATTGCCAAAGAGGAGCTGGGCAGGGAGATGGTGGCCAACATGGTGGCTTTGGGGGCGGTCGGGGTTCTGTCCGGTCATGTCCACGCCGCCAGCCTGGAAAAAGCCCTCCTGGCCAGAGTGCCGATTGGAACGGAAGAACTGAATCAAAAAGCCCTGCAGCGCGGCATGACAGAGGCTGCCAAGGTGCAGTTGGATACATTGCCGCGTTCGATCTTCAATGATGATGAGGTATAAATGAAAAAAATGAAAGTCGTCGCCTTTAACGGAAGTGCTCGCAAAAATGGTAATACAGCCTTGATGATTGGCTACCTGTTTGAGGAACTGATCAAGGAAGGAATCGAAACAGAAATGATTCAACTTGCCGGTGAACATCCCCATGGCTGTATAGCCTGTTATCAGTGTTTCAAGAACAGAAACAACCGCTGTATCGTTGATGTCGACTGCATCAACAACTGCATTGAGAAAATGTTGGCGGCCGATGCCATTGTCCTGGCCTCGCCTACGTATTTTGCAGATATCAGTACGGAGACCAAGGCCCTCATTGATCGGGCCGGGATGACCTCCCGGGCGAACGGTGACATGTTTAAACGTAAACTCGGGGCGGCAATTGTCACCCGCAGACGTGGTGGTGCTATCCACGCTTTTGACTCCATCAACCATTTTTTTACCATCGGCCAGATGATCATTGTCGGTTCCTCGTACTGGAATGTAGGTGTGGGTCGGGAAAAGGGCGAGGTCGCTGAGGACAAGGAAGGGATCACCACCATGCAGGATCTGGGCAGAAACATGGCCTGGTTGCTGAAAAAAATTCACGCTTGAAGACGGGAAAGGATTCCAGGTGCCCCCGGGCATGACGATCATGTGTCTGTGCCCGCTACACAATTTCCAACATCCAGCTCCTGTTCAGGGTCGGTCTTGTGCACCGGCTCACGGATCCAGAAATATATTGAATTTTTACAAAAGAATTTGACCGATACCCGCGAAGGACCTATAACAAATCAGGGTGTGATGCCCCGTGCCATGGTACCGGGTCGCACCATGGACTTCTGTCTTTCTTCCGGGGAGATTGCTATGCTGGCTATTTGTGAAGAATGTTCAAAGAAATACAATATCGATGAAACAAAGATGAAGAGCACAAGGGCACGTTTTTCCTGCCGGGAATGCGGCCATATTATTGTGGTAGTGAAAAACACCCCAGAGCAACCACAGGAGACTGGTCACAAACCCAGCGTGGACATGAGCAGCGATGTTTCATAATCCCGGTCATCGTGGCGTCACCAGGAAGCATGCCCCGGTTCCTGCTGTTCAAGTCGATGGCCGGATGGGGCGGTGCACCACAACGACATGCTGATTCCTCGCGAAAAGCCTTATCTGCAAGGTTTGAACAGTTATTACCTGCACCTGGAAAAATTCATCGAGCACATGCAAGGAGAAATTGGCTCCGGGGGGATTCACTGCCAGTCCAACAACCTGGAGATATTTATTTTCTTCAGCGAAGACGAAATCATCAGCAGCCTCGTCCAGGAACAAGGCGGTAAAACACATCTCACCCCCTCCTACGAGGTGGCCAGAGGGTCTTTTTACAGCGCCAGCTTTTCCGTGCGACTATATCAACTGGGACCGAATGCAATTTTTTTCTGGGCACAGATGCCTCCTTTTCAGCGAGCAAAATCCGCCCTGCGTTCAACTGAAATCCCTTTACCTGATCTCATTTTTCGCCTCAAACAAAAACAGTTTTCCGGTTTCATCGATGTTCAGCTGGCCAATAAACCGGACAGCGGTATCCTCTTTTTTAATGATGGGGAACGGATCGGTGGCTCGTATACCTGGGGAAAAGGCGGCATGAGTACCGCGGACGACGATTACAATCTTTTGCTCAGTCGGGTACAACACGGCGAGGGCATTTTTACCTTTGGCAGTTTTATCAAGGACGAGCCCAAACATTCACGGGAGTTGTAATTATTTGATGTACAAAGCTCCTGTGTTGTGAACGGCCTGATTTGCTGTGACTGGTGCTCCGGAACGATTCATCTTTCCCGATGTACGTTCATCGAGTGCAAGCGCAAGGCCACATGATCTGGAAACTGCAATCCTTGCCCTGTCAACAATCCCATCCTTTGCCGGCAAGCTGACCACAAGCTGCGGCAATATCTTCCCCCCGACTCTGGCGAATAAACACTGTCAACCCGTGATCGCGAAGGATCTGCTGGAAACGAAGCACCTGTTGCTGAGGAGGACTTCGAAACCGAGAGTCGTCGACAGGATTCACGGCCAGCAGGTTGATCTTGCAAGGGACGCAATGGAGTAGCACCGCGAGTTTGTCCGCATCAGCCTCGGTGTCGTTGATGCCTTCCAGCAAGGTGTATTCAATCATGACCCGTTGACGTTTTTTTTGCCGATAGGTACGGCAGGCTTCGATCAGTGCTGAGAGCGGATATCGTTTGTTAATAGGCATAAGAGCACTACGGATGGTGTCGTTCACCGCGTGGAGGGACACAGCCAGATTGACATCGGTTTGTTCGCCTAGCATTGTCATCTGCGGTACCAGGCCGCAAGTTGAAACCGTGATACGGCGGTTGGAAAAATCAAGCCCACGTTGTTCAGTGAGGAGAGAGATAGCGTTGAGCAGGTTGGTGAAATTGGCCAGCGGCTCGCCCATACCCATGAAGACAATGTTGGTCAGCGTTCCTTGGTCTTGCGCAAGGGTCCAATCGCGAACCGCGCAGACCTGGTTGATGATTTCCGCAGTGGTCAGATTACGGTGGAATCCCATGGTGCCGGTAAGACAGAAGACGCAACCCATGGCACAGCCCACCTGGGTGGAGAGACAGAGCGTGTTGCGATCCTCTTCAGGGATCAGAACGGACTCAATAACATGATCATCGTGCAGGCGAAAAGCAAACTTCACTGTTCCGTCTCGAGAACATTCGATCCTGCTGTCCTTAAATCGACTTATGTACGCGGTCTTGTGGAGTACTGCTCGAAACTCCTTGGCCAGGTCGGTCATCTGGGCAAACTCGTTGATTCCTGGACGATATACCCAGGCCAGGATCTGACGGCCTCGGAAAGCCGGTTGCCCTTGGGACTCGACAAAGCGTACCAGTTGCTCCTGGGTCAGATTTTTCAGATCAGTTTTTTCCGGGTACATATTCTTTCCCTGGGTGATAATCAAGATGCAACACTTCGCAATACCGTCTTTTATCTTTTATAGATGTCCAGTTAGCGCTTACAGGCGGCGGGATGGTTCTGCTTGCAGGGAGACATTTCCAGTCATGGCGCAATCAACGGTAGCCAGAATACGCTCCTTGTCTTTGGGGAGGCGGCCGTTAACAGAAAAGTAGTTGGACGCATGATTGGCGTGGAACTGGGTGCGGAACGAATGTAATCCTGCTACCAAGCAGCGCAGTTCCGCAAAAAGCTGTAATTGGTCGGGTAAAATGAAGAGACCAGCGCACATCTGTCGAAATAACGGGGTGTTGTCGAGAACCATCAGGGTGAGCACCGCTACTTGATGCGGTTGCATCCGGTTGAGTACGGATGCGGTGGCAGCGGCGTGTTCCAGTGATTGCCTGACCCCGGCAATACCCAGCAAGCAGGTGACGGAAACAAAGATGCCGGCGTTCCGGGCCTGTTGTCCAGCCCTGATCATCGCCTCGCTATCCACCCCCTTGGCAATGGCTTTGAGGGTTGGATCATGACCGCTTTCCAGGCCCATATAAAGACGACTTAGTCCCAGGCTTCGGTAGCCACGGAGCTGAGCATCGGTTTTCCCTGCAATATTCTGACAGGTGGCATAACAGCTCACCCGCCGGACCCAGGGAAGTTTCTCCCGAATACGATGCAGCAGGGCTGTCAGAATATCATCGGGCAGAGCCAGTGCATCCCCGTCGG
>SKJK01000130.1 GCA_007121995.1 Desulfobulbaceae bacterium | reverse complement strand
TTTAGTTTGTCGTACTGAGAGGGGTGCAGGGTGGGCACAGTTGTTCGAGGCTGGCCAGGAAGGTCGGGGCAAAGGGGGGTGGGGATTGAAACTGCAGCCACTGGTTGGTATCTGGATGCCGCAAGGCGAGGAGGGCGGCGTGGAGTCGTAGGCCCTCTCTCGGAAAAGCGGTCCCATAGAGGCGATCACCGACAATGGGACACCCGAGTCCGTGGGGATGACTGGCATGGAGTCGCAGCTGATGGGTGCGGCCGGTGAGCGGCTGGAACGCCACCAGGGTTTGTTGGCCGGTCACAGAGATTTTCCGCCACTTGCTGATGCCGATTTTCCCGTGGACAGGATCATAGACCTGACGGGGTCGATTGTCGGGATCAAGGCGGAAAGGAAGTGCAATCTCGCCCTCTGCGTGCGAAACCACCCCCTCCAGCAGGGCGGCGTAGTATTTGATCACCTGACGGTGAGCAAACTGGGCCGAAAGGTGGCGGTGGGCTGGCTGGGTCAGGGCCAGAACCATCAACCCGGAGGTGTCCATATCCAGGCGATGCACCGCCGGCTGGGAGATACACCGCGGCAACAACTGTTGCAGACGGGCAACCACCGAATCAGTCCCGGCCGGACCCCGGCCGGGAACAGAGAGGAGCCCGCCGGGCTTGTCAATCACCACCAGGGATGGATCGCGATAGAGGATGGTCAGGGGAGAGCAGCAGGTCATGACAGGCCACAGAGCATGAAGCCCAGAATCGGGCGGCATTTTTCGTCACAGGCCGCATAGAGGTGGCCGTGCTGCCGGGTGGCCGAGGTGTTGGGCCGCCCATAGTAGATTTCCGCCAGCCCTTCCGGTTGCAATCCGTTCCGGGCGGCGTGGTGGAGCAGTTTGGGGGCGCAGCAGTCGCCTGTCCCGGCAGGGGGCATGCCCCGATCTGAAAAAATCTCGGACAGCGAGGCCTGCTCACCACGAAAATTGACCAGGTGATACAGGTCGTGAATAGCACCCATTAAATGGCGGGACAAGTTCCGGCGCTGCCGCCGCAGCAGGAGGCGCTGCCGGGAATGATCGGGCAGACAGGCCAGCTGCTGGCCCAGAACTTTGATCCGGGCCTCGACCGGTGCGGTCAGGCGCTGGAAAATAACGGGATCACACACCGGCCCCACCCAGCCCGGCACCTGCCACAGTCCATTGTATTGCCCGGAAAACGCCCGGAGTACGACCAGATTACCGCCGGCGTCCCGGCAGGTCAACACCCCGAACATCTTGCCGCCGGCCTCGGCGAACAGAGCAGCGGTGGAGCAGCGGGGATCGGCCAGATCGCTGGCCACTTGCAGATCGATGCGTTGATGCCGGTCGAGCTGGGCCATCAAGTCCTGACAGGCCTGCTCGGCAGCGCCACTGGTGAGAGAATGGTCGCGCCGGCATTGCCGGCACCAGCCTCCACTGGACAAAAGTCCGGTTGTCACGGGAAGTTGCTGCTGTTTGCCGGGGAAAGGCGATTGTGGTGGCATGAAGAAAAACCCGGAACCGTTGCTTAGAACGGCAATAAATGCTGATCTCCTGAATCCGTGACGGCTGGACTCTTGTTTTGGATATATCTTGCTGTAATCAAATTATAATTGCAGTGGAATCCTTGATAATATCCTTCACCAGCCGCCCTTCGGGGCACGGATCCAGGGATCCTTTACCGGCGAAACAGCCAGATGAGCAGGGAGAGCACCACACTGATCACAATCGAGCTGCCCAAGGGAAAATAGAAGCGAAAATTTTCCCGGACGATAACAATATCTCCGGGCAGGCGGCCCAGGGGTACCTGCCGCAGCCAGGGCCAGAGCAGGGCTACAACAATACAGCACAGGCCGATGAGCAGCAGGGTTCGATTCACGGTCTCTCTCCGCCGGTGGAGGTGATGTCGCTACCCCCATGGTGCTCCGGCAACAGGGGTGCCACCGGCCAATGGCGTTGAAAAATGCAAGGGAGTACTTTACATAACCGGTTCATTGGCATACTATGATGTTTTTAATATTCTATCTCAGGTGTGGTGCGACCAGCCCCCGCTTCCCGGACCTTATCAACCTTTTTGTAATCCATGCTGCATCCCATACCCTCTCTCACCTTCGGCAACCGGTCAATTCGGCTCTGCCCCTGTGCTGTGCTGTTGATCTGTGCTCTGCTCCTTGTGACCGCTCCCTGGGCCACAGCCCAGCAAAGCGCACGATTTCAGCCCGATGAATTCAGCTGGCGGCAAACCATCAGCTTCTATGAACAGATTCCCGGCCTGACCGAAGAGCAACGGGAATATGGCCACAGCACTATCCGCACCATGCACTATAACGCCCAACGCATCTTTCGCAAGATATGCGCCATGGAGGGCGTCACTTTCCAGCACGCCCGGGAGGCCGCGGAACTGCTCAACCGGGAGCGCTTCACCTTTGAACAGGTCCAAGCCTTCGAGGAGCTGAGCGATCTTGGCCCGCTGCCCATTGATCTGGGCCTGGCCGGCCTCGCAGCGGTGCAGACACTACGCTTTGAAACGGCCCGCTCCTTCCGCGTCTATCTTGGTGTCCAGGGGGTTGCCCCGGCCCAGGCGATCACGACCATTGCTCAACTCAACGGTCTCTCCGATGCCCACAACCGGGCCGCCCAGGCCTTGTATGCCATCCCCGACCTGCGGGTCACCGACGCCCTGCAGGGGATGTCCACTTTGATCCGCCTCACCAATAAGCAGGTACGGGCAGCGGAAACGTATGCCCGGGTGACAGGCATGAACAGCGAGACCATGCTCGACGGCCTGGAGCTGATCCAGCGACTGCGCCAGGATGATGCCTGGAACGCCCGCTCGCTGTTCACCAATCCGGCCCTCTCAAGCCAGGAGGCCTGGGACTGGCTGATCAGCTATTTCGCCCTGCCCATGGACATGCAGGAAGCGCAATACGACCGACTCGACAGCCGCAACAAGTCCCTCCTGCTCCAGGGGCTCTACGATGGCGGCGAAGAGCTTATCTGGAAGATCAATAACCTGCATGACGTCACCGACCAGTACGGCTACGAGATCTCCGCAGCAGTCCTCAACCGCTACAGCAAGGAACAACTGCGGGCCCAGTTCAACCAGCTCGACCCGCTGGTCATCAACCGTTTCGGTGCCCGCTTTGCGCAGGCCGACCGGGCCCAGGCGGTCACCATTCTGCGCGAGGCCACCAGTGCTGCCCGGGTGCAAACCGCCCGCAACCTGACCACAGCCAATATCTATGCCCTCATGGCCCAGGGCAGCGAACTCTATGATACCTCCTTCCGCAACATCCTGGTCCCTGTTCTCCGCTCCAGAATCGCTGATCGCCACCAAGGGGACCTGCTCACCTTTGTCCGCTCCATCGATCCAGAGAATCGGCTGGTCTCGGATTTCATTGTCAGCTGCGCCCAGAAAGGCCGCCTTACCACCTTTTTTCCCGCTGACAGTAACCGGCAGAAAGAGATTCTGTCTCTGGTGGCAGGTTCCGCTTTTCGCGACGAGGATTCCATCCTGCTTTTTTCCGCGTCTCTGACCCACCTGCTCCAGGTCCTTGAGCCGGAGGCCCGATCCTATCTCATCGGCCTGATGGGTGAGAAAACGGCAACCGAGAACCCCATATTTGCCCGCCTGATCAATGTTATTCTCCAATATTACCTGCAAAGCCACCCGGACCTGCTCCGGGCGGTGGACCGCTCACTGATCAGCCGTCTGGCCATCCACCATGGGGCCATCAACCTCGCCGCCTACCGGATCACCCCTTTTAATGAATGGAAAAGCAATGGCCGTCTGGGTTCAGTGTCCATGTTCCACCCGGATGATGACGGCCGCCAGTCTTTTATCTCCAACGCCAACCTGCTGATGCAGAGCGGCTACCGCCTGGAACCATCCCAACAGTACACCCCGGGGGATTGGAGCGCGGAACGGGAACGGCAGATTCGCGACACGATTCGCACCGCCTCCCTGCCAGCACTGTTCCAGGCCATGCGCACCCAGCATTTTGCCGTCACCTTTGTCAAGACCATCAACGGTATCAGCCTGCACCACACCCAGTTCGTGTACACCGACAGGGTCAATCAGATGGAGATGCTGCGCCGCTTCATCCGTTCCGGGGATGAAATGCTGGCCCAGCGCGGCCACAGCTACTGGCGCTCGGAGCAGATCATTGACCCGCTCACCCAGCTGCTCAAGGAGAACCGGATCACCGAGGCCGAGTTGCGGGGAAAACAACGCTTTCTCAGCCTTGGCTCCTGCGGCGGGGTCAAGGCCTATACCAAACTGACCCGCCTGTTCGAAGGGTCAGTCGATATCCTGGCCACCATTGGTACCGGGGTCGCCCAGGTCAATGACCCCTACAACAAGGCCCTCTTTGAAATCGTTGTCAACAACCCCGCCACCATCTCCTGGCGGAACGTTGCCCAGCAGTCGGCCTTCATCTTTCAGGGCGGGCATGGCCAGGATTACCTGCAACCCGGTTCGCTCACCGCTATCCTCCACAAACTGCTGGAAGAGAGTCGCCGGGACGCTGACTCCGAGACAGCGGTGAGCGGCGTGACCCGGCAGCAGGACTGAGCACCAGGATGCCGACCCACACCCGGGAAACCCTGCCGCAACTCCTGGCCCAACCGGACGCCGGTGGTTTCCAGGTCTATGTGCTCTGTGGAGAACGCTATCTCTGCCGTAATGCAGTGGAGCAGCTGGAAAACAAACTTCTCCAGGACGGCGGCACGGTCCATGCCATTGACGGTGACCAGGAGGAGAGTGCCGCCACCCTGGTCAAACTGCGCAGTTTCAGCCTCCTGCCTGGTCGGCAGGTCTATCGAGTCACCGACACTCGTCTGTTTCTCTCTAAACAGGTGGCTAAAAACATCTGGGACCGGGTCACCAAGGCCCGTGCAGCAGGCAAGACCGACCAGGTGGTCCGTACCCTGCGGGCCTTCCTGGAAAGCGGTGGCCTTGATCCACAGGCCCCTGATACCGACCTGGACACCATGGCCGCGACCGAGTGGCAGCAGTATTTCGGTTTTGCCAGGCCAGGGGACGATCTTGCCTGGACCAGGGCCATCCTGGAAAACAATCTCGCCCCCGCAGGCACTCCGGCAGCAAAAGCCACCAGTGATCCTGGCGAACTGCTCCTCAAGGCCCTGGATGCCGGGATTCCCAAGGGCAATGTGCTCATCCTGATGGCCGAAGAGATCGATAAACGTAAAAAACTGTTCAAACTGCTCAAAGAACAACAGGTCATCATCGACTTGAGCGTGGAGAGCGGGACCGGTTCCCGGGCCCAGAAAGCGCAGAAGGCCGTGCTGCAGGATCTGCTCCGACAGACCCTGGCCGAGGACAACAAGACCCTGGCCCCCGGATTGGCCGAGCTTCTCTTTGAGCGGGTGGGTTTCCATCCCGTCGCCCTGGTCATGGAAACCCGCAAGGTGATGCTCTCCATCGGGGACCGGCGGCAGATCAGTCGTGACGATCTTGATGCCATGGTCGGACGCACTCGCCAGGAAGCCTTGTACGAATTGACCGCGGCCATCGGTCGCCGCGACCTGGAACAGGCCCTGGGGATAACGGAGCGGGTGCGAAGTAACGGCATCCATCCACTTGCCATTGTCGCCACCCTGCGCAATTTCGTCCGCGGTCTGCTGCTGTGCCGCGCCCTGGGCGAACAGCCTGAGCTGCATTTCCAGCCCAGCATGTCCCCGGCTGCCTTCCAACAGGTCTGTCTGCCGCGCCTCAAGGAACGTGATCGCTGGCACAAGGAAATTAGTGGCCACCCCTATGCTCTGTATATGCAGTTCAAGACAGCGGCCACCTGCCCCCTGTCCCTGCTCACCGGCTGGATGACCCTGCTGCTGGATGCCGAATTGCGCCTCAAAGGCTCATCAATTGCCGAAAACATCGTGCTTCAGCACTTGATTCTCGCCATGCTCGCCCCGAAAAAAACGTAACCGTTATTTTGTGTAGGTCATGCTGCCTTTTGCCCGCACCCGGTGAACGTGTACAAAAAAAACAAAAGAGTGAGCTAGCAGACAGGGTGACCTTGCAAAATCAAATGCGGGCATTAAAATAGAGGTATGGGATGCCGGACCGCGGTTTTTTCCGCCTTGATGGGCATGGTTGACGGCGCGCACTCCGCAAATGGATCGTCCTGCAGCCATGCAATCCCCTGAATCCGTGACGGCTAAAGTATTGTTTGGAGCACATTTTACTGTAAATAGGTTATAAATGCGGCGATTTTCCTTGCAATATGTCGTCACCCGCCGCCCTTCGGGGCGTTCGCTCACGGATCCAGGAATCCGCAAACGAGGACGACCTTCCGGTCTTTTCTCCTGTTGAACATTGGCTATGAGTAAAGAAAAAACAATCCTGGCGGAGAACATTGAGTCTTCCGCCGAAAACATTGTCCAGGAACCACCCCGCTATAAGGTGTTGTTGCACAACGACGATTACACCACCATGGATTTTGTGATCATGGTCCTGCAGACGGTCTTTCAGAAAGGGCTGGATGAGGCGACCAGAATCATGCTGAACGTCCACCACCAGGGGGTTGGCATAGCGGGAGTATACACCCGTGAAATCGGAGAAACAAAGGTGGCTGTTGTCCACCGCATGGCAAAAAAACATCAGTTTCCGTTGAAATGTTCATTGGAAAAAGACCGCTGAACCTGCCGGAATTAAGTGCGGATACGCAGCAATCCGACGAACAAGGGGATGCCCCGCATCGCCCTCGAGGTATGACATTATGCTGAGTAGAGAATTGGAGCTTGCCCTGATTAAGGCGATCAAGGAAGCCAAAAATCATCACCACGAATACGTCACCGTCGAGCATATGCTCTACGGTCTGCTCCATGACGAGCTTGCCCGTCACATCATCGACAAGTGTGGGGGCAACAATGACAATATCAAGGACCGTCTGGAACGGTTTTTTGAAACCGGGATG
>SKJK01000217.1 GCA_007121995.1 Desulfobulbaceae bacterium | reverse complement strand
GGAAAACGGTGTTAAAGTAGTTGCTTGTACTGGGCTGTTTACAGGAGAGGTTATGGGAACCCCCTGACACTCTTGATTAAGATTCATTGGAGACATTTTTTTGAATACTTTTTATAAAAATTTAAGCATGTGGCTGGTTATCGGTTTGTCTATGATCATGCTGTTCCAGCTGTTCAGCACCCCGCAACGGCCCACGGAATCCATTACCTACAGCGAATTCTGGTCCAGCGTAGAAAGTGGTGTCATTAACAGGGTTCATATCCAGGGCGGTGAGATAACCGGCACAGCGCAGGATGGTCGACCTTTCCGGACAGTAGCTCCCGACGATGCAGAATTGATACCCATGCTCAGGGAGTCACGGGTTGACATCTACGTCAAAAAGCCTGATGAAACTCCCTGGTACCTGACCATCCTTGTTTCCTGGTTCCCCATGCTGCTGTTGATCGGCGTCTGGATTTTCTTTATGCGCCAGATGCAGATGGGCGGCAAGGGCGGAGCCCTTTCCTTTGGCAAAACCAGGGCCAAACTCCAGGGTGAGGGTGAGGTCAAGGTGACCTTCAAGGATGTTGCCGGTATTGATGAGGCCAAGGAAGAGCTGGAGGAAATTATCGATTTCCTCCGTGATCCACAGAAGTTCACTAATCTGGGCGGCCGTATTCCCAAAGGCGTACTGCTCGCTGGTCCTCCGGGAACTGGTAAAACCTTGCTTGCCAGAGCCATTGCCGGCGAGGCCAGGGTCCCGTTTTTCACCATCTCCGGTTCGGACTTTGTTGAGATGTTTGTCGGTGTCGGGGCCTCACGTGTTCGTGATCTTTTCACCCAAGGCAAGAAAAACGCTCCCTGCATTATTTTTATCGACGAAATCGATGCCGTTGGCCGCCATCGTGGTGCCGGCCTGGGCGGCGGCCATGACGAGCGTGAACAGACCCTTAATCAGCTTCTGGTGGAAATGGATGGCTTTGAGGGGAATGAAGGGGTCATAATTATTGCCGCCACCAACAGACCCGATGTCCTGGACCCGGCCCTGTTGCGGCCAGGGCGCTTTGACCGTCAGGTCGTGGTGCCGGTGCCGGATGTCAAAGGGCGGCAGATGATCCTCGAAATCTATGGAAAACGGACCACGTTGGCCACTGATGTCGATATGGCGGTGATTGCCCGCGGGACACCGGGGTTTTCCGGTGCGGACCTTGAAAACCTGGTGAACGAGGCGGCGTTGATGGCTGCCCGGGAAAGCAAGGAGGAGGTCGCGGCCATCCATCTGGAACGGGCCAAGGATAAGGTGATGATGGGAACGGAACGTAAGTCCATGATCATCAGTGAACGGGAAAAGGAAATCACTGCCTACCATGAAGCCGGTCATGCTTTGGTGGCCCGGATGCTGCCCGGTACTGACCCAATCCACAAGGTGACCATCATTCCCCGCGGCCGTGCCCTGGGGGTCACCATGCAACTGCCTGTGGACGAGCGTTATACCCACGGCCGTACTTTCCTGCTCAATACCATTGCCATTCTTTTTGGCGGTCGGGTGGCGGAAAAGCTGATTTTCAACGAAATCACCACCGGGGCCGGCAATGACATCGAGCGGGCCAGCGAACTGGCCCGAAAGATGGTCTGTGAATGGGGGATGAGCGATGATCTGGGGCCCTTGTCCTACGGCAAGAAGGAGGAGCAGATTTTCCTTGGTCGGGAGATCGCCCAGCATCGGGACTATAGTGAGCAGACCGCCCGCAATATCGATACCGCGGTCAAGCAGATCATCTTCGAAGCCAATGAAAAAGTCACTACTCTGCTTCAGGAAAATATGGCCATTCTCAAGGCCATAGCTGCTGAACTGCTGGAAAAGGAAACCATTGTTTTGGACGATATAGATCGGATCATTATCGAGCATGGTGGTGAACCGGTTGTCAAAAGCACGGAAGAAAATTCTCAGCAGGAGACTGCAGAGCCTAGTGTAGCGCAAGTAGTGGAGGATACCACGGCAGTCAGTTCGGGGGAATCAGTTGAAGAGATTATGGCTGAGGAACCGGTGACAGAAACTTCCGACGAGGCAGAGAAGTCAACCCACACCTGAACCTGTACGGGTCAATACCCACTACTGGTGGGGTACGGCTTGAGTTTTCTTCGGAAAATTCAAGCCGTTTTTTTTTGGAAGGAGTTTAATACATTGAACAACTGACGGCTTTATCCCAACAACTACCCAATGCTTTTCTAAAACCTAAAGGGATATAAAGAAACATGCAACACGCAGTGCACATCATGGGGATCCTCAATGTCACCCCGGATTCTTTTTCCGATGGTGGGGCCTGCAGCAGCCCGGCAGCGCTCATGGACCGTATTGATACCCTGTTGGCCGAAGGGGTGGGTTCTATCGATGTCGGCGGCGAGTCGACCCGTCCTTTTGCCAAGCCGGTGAGTGTAAAGGAAGAATTGCAGCGAGTTTTGCCGGCTATCCGCGCCATTCGAGCCCGCAGTTCGTCCCTGCCCATATCCATCGATACCACGAAGGGCCGCGTGGCCGCGGAAGCCCTGGCAGCCGGGGCCACCATGATTAATGATATCTCCGCCCTGCAGCATGACCCGGATATGATCCGGGTGGTGGCCGGTTCTATGGGGCCGGTGATCATCATGCACATGCAGGGTAATCCCGCCACCATGCAGCTGCAGCCGTCTTACCAGGACGTGGTGGCGGAGATCAACGGCTTTTTCACCGAGCGGATCAGTTCCTTGGTGGAGCAGGGTATTGAGCAGAGCCGAATCATTATTGATCCCGGTATCGGTTTTGGCAAGACCCTGGAACATAATCTCACCATTCTTCGCAATATCAACGTCTTTAAGCAGCATGGCTGCCCGGTGCTCATCGGCCATTCCCGCAAGTCCTTTTTCGGTCGGTTGCTTGATCTGCCGGTGGCAGAACGTGACTGGCCGACCGCTGTGGTTTCTGCTTTCTGTGCCCGGCAAGGTGTGGACATTCTTCGGGTCCATGATGTCCGCGCGACCCGGATGGCTCTGACCCTCGAGTCTGCCTTGAGGTCGGATCACTGACAACTGGTTCCAGTCACCACTTCGTACAATCGTTGAACCTGCATCCGGGGCAGGGGAGCAGGATGCAGCACCATGCCCACACACATCAGGGGCGTGGATGTCCCGCGGGCAGGGTTGAAGGCACAGCGGAAAGCTCCACCACCAAGAGCATCTCCTGACCTTCCCGCAGAATGCGCAGCTGCACTTCCTCACCCGGTTTTCTGTCCAGAAGGTTGATACGGAAAGCAGTGATGTCAGGGACCGGTTGATCATCCAGGGTCAGGATACGATCTTCCGACTGTAATCCGGCTTCTCCGGCCCGACCATGGACGCTTATTTCTTTGACTCTGACCCGGCCAAGTCCATCCAGATCATCCTCGATGAGTACCACCCCAAGCCTGGCTGCCGGCTGCAATGACATCGGGCGAGGGGAGAGCAAATAGTCCACCTGTCCTCTGGGTGGCAGCGGGTCAAATGCGTTGGTCACCACCCGTTGGGCAATGCCTGGCACTCTCCTGGCAACTCTGGGCGGGATACCGTTGTCTTTTCCGACATGGCCATTGCCGGCCAAGACCACCATTCGATGGCCTGGATAACGTTCCAGGGTTTGGACCACCGACTCGGCCATGGCTTCGTCCCATAGGGCCTGAGCCTGAATAAAACCCTTGAAGCCACCACTTCGGGCTGTAGGGTGGCCCTGGTAGACAGTTTTCAAGCGCTGGCGGTACCCTTGGATATCCAGATCTCGTTCGCTGGGGAGTTGTACACGCTGCTCAGGGCTCAGGCCGGCAGTGGAGCCGTCAACAAAGACCTGATTGGTGACGCCTTTGTCCAGATTGAGCCCGATGAGAGGAATGCTCTTGGCCCTGGCATAGAGAAAAATATCGCGGTAGAGGCGATAATCATACCCCCAGACTTCAAAATACCGGCTTTCTCTGATGAAACCTGACTCGTCGATGTTGCCTTGGATAAAATCATCCAGGGCCTGTTGGCTGGTACGGGGAAACATCTCCAGACCAATGACCAGGGGAATATCACGGGCCTTGAGGGCCTGGATGATCTGCAATTGCAGAAAATGGGCGGTGTAGTCGGTGTGCTGCTCTCCCAGGTAGACCACCCAGCTCTGCGCGAGGTCATCGATGATGTGATCAAAATCGGTCCGGGCCCGGTCCGGTACCCCTGAAGGCTTGTCGATCAGAGGAGTTGTTATACCGTTGGTTGTCGCTGCGGTGTGTTGTTCTGTGTTGTCGCCATCAAGGAAATGGAGACGGGAAAACGCACCGTAATGGTTGAGTTTATGGACTGATTGTTCCGTTTCCTGCACCGAGGTGCTGTCCACCAAAACCATGACTTCGTCAGGATTGAGGGGCGATCTGCGGACATCCAGTCGCAGGCCGGCTGCCATCGGTAATGGGCGGGCAAACAGACTCTGGCGCACAGCAGAGTCTGCGGGGAAAAGCCAGCTGCCGTGGGCGAGTTCATCAGGATCGATCTCCTGCGCAGCCAGGAGACGACAGCCCATGTGATCGAGGACATCGAGCAGGGGTTGGTACATCGGCAGCAGGTGATCCGGCGGCACCACCACGTTTCTGGTTTCGGCGCCGAGGAATTGCGACCAGGTGGGAGGGAGTTCAGCGGAAGTCAGCCGGCGGAAAAGGTCATATTGATCGTCCACAGCCAGGCGGACAGGCAGGCTGTCCACCTCGATGGCCATGGTTTTCCTGGTGGTGTCAGTGGTGAGGGTTGTGTTCTGTTCGCCGCTCAGGGTGGACAGCCGCATCGGGACGGTCAAAAGGTAAGGCTCTGCCGTGTTTTGGACCAGGGTAAAACTGAGCTGGGCTCGACCACCACGTTGATCGATATGGATATCCTCAATGGTCAGATCGGGGATATCGGTTCTCTCCAGCCATTGCTGGAAAAAAGAACGGAGATTAAGGCCGGAGACGCGGGAAAAGGATGCTTCCAGGTCACGCCAATCGGCCTGCTGGCCCTGCATTTTTTGGTAGAAGTCCCGGACACCGGCAATGAAAGGGTCCTCGCCGATATGTTGGCGGAGCATGTGCATGACCATGGCTGCTTTATCGTAGCCAACGGCTCGACGGGCCCGGTCCATGGCCGGGCCTTCACCGCCGTGGCGAAAAGTTTCCAGGGGGATGGTGTTGTCATCACGGAGGTACGCCTGGGCGCGGACAAGCAGATTTTTACGGTAGAGGAGATCGCGGCCGGCATCAGCGGCAAAACTGTGGTCGGCAAGGTAAGTGGTCAGTCCTTCACTCCAGTTGCCGCCGGTTTCGCTGACCCGGACCGCGTTGCCGAACCAGGAATGCAGGATTTCGTGCCCAAGGGCACTGTCTTTAATAAAGGGCAGACGAAGAACAGCCTGACCGAGCAGGGTAAAAGTGGGCAGGGCATATCCGGTGGGCAGTCGATTAGCGACAACGGCAAAATTCGGGTAGGGAAAAGGACCGATCAGCTCTTCGAATCGAAGAATGAGCTGGGCGGTGGTGTCGAGATACTCTGTCGCCAGATGCGCATCTTCCGGAAAGAAATATGTTGAGATAAAGACTTTGCCTGCTTGCCGGGAAAGGACCTCATAGGGACCGGCAACAAAGTGCAGGTTGCGCAGCGGCTGGGAGAAGGATGTGGTCACCCGCCGGCCGGTGGCAGTCGATTCCAGCCGAAGGGTGTCGGCTTCGGTCACGGCTGAGAAATTTTGCGGCAGGTCGGCTTCCAGGGAAAATAGAACATCCCGGTCCGTCTGTGGGTGCCAGAAACCGGTCAAGGTAATGCCATCGGAACGGACCAGGTTGCGATCAGCTCCCTGAGGTGTGGCCTGCAGTTGCCAGGAAAGAGTGAGCACCTGCGTCCCTGCTGCAGCTTCGATGAGCAAAGTATTACCGGCGGAGACCAGGGGAATGCGTGGTGTCTGCCCGTCTTCTTCCAGGATCTGGCCGGTGAGTCGCAAGGGGCCGCAGTTGAGGTGCAACGACATGTCTGCCGGGATGGTCAGACGCGAAGTGCCGTGTACCAGCGCCTCGTTTAGAGTGAAGTTCAATGCGATATGGTGTTCCGGGTGACTCGTGCCGGCGTTAGCGACCTGGCCAACGGAGCTGAGCAGGGCGAACAGAACGGTGTAGACAAGGGCCAGGGGCATGGAGTGTCGTTTCATGGCGAGAAAGTACGTGGAGGTGAAAAGGAACATTCCTGGATGGTGTGCGCCTGTGATGCTGATTGCCCCACAGGCGTGGACAGGTTTTCCTGCATCCGTGATATCTGGGTTCTTTTTTTGATATATGTTGCTGTAATAAGGTTGTAAGTGCGGTGACTTTTTTACGCTGCACCTTCATCCGACGCTTACGGATCCAGGGTTTCCTAAGTGAATGAAATTGCCTTTTTCTTGACAAAAAAGGGGGATGTACGATAGGTTTGCATCTTTTTCTTTATAACACTCCCTTTTTTTCATCAACAAGGACAATACCATGAAGCAATTCAGAATAAAAACGATCAATGCCATCGCCCAGGAAGGGTTGGCACTTTTTTCCGAACGATTTGCCGTTAACCAGGATGAAACCAATCCCGAAGGCATCGTAGTGCGTAGTTCCAAGGTCGATCTGGGACTGTTCCCGGAGTTGTTGGCTATTGCCCGTGCTGGAGCCGGAGTTAATAACATCCCCGTGGATGAAGCCACGGAAAAGGGGATTTGTGTGTTCAATACCCCCGGGGCCAATGCCAACGCCGTAGTCGAATTGGTCTACACATCGCTGGGCATCTGGTTGCGCAATGTCGAGAAAAGCATTGAATTCTGCAACCAGCTTACCGGGATGAATGATGAGGAGATCAACCGGGAGGTCGAGGCCCGCAAGAAAATTTTCAAGGGCGAAGAGATGATCGGTAAAACCCTTGCGGTTATCGGCTTGG
>SKJK01000212.1 GCA_007121995.1 Desulfobulbaceae bacterium | reverse complement strand
CAGGCTTTTTCGTTCCGAAAGCGATGCAATTCCGTGCGCCAGGCAAAGGGGGTAACACGCGCCGTTCCTAATCTTAATCTCTGGAACCTACGAGGCCACGCCGCCGACATTGCTGGTCTTGTGCCGGTCTTTCTCGATGCGATGCAGACCAGAGACAGTGAACCCCAAGCCGCTGCGGGAGATATTGATAATATGAATGATGCCGCCACCGACCCCGCCTTCACTGAGGATTTCGTAGGTGCCGGGCAGGTTGGTCTTTTTACGGTAGTGGCGGCGGAAATCAAGCAGAATGCTGTAGACGTGCCGGCAACGGCAACGGACAGTGATCGAATGGCGGCCATGGCGGTATCGCTCAGCAGCGACATTGCGCACCGCCCCGCAGGCAGGGCAGATGAGGGTTGCCGCACCGTTGACGCGCACATGGACTTTAAGAGCGGAAATCGTCATCAGTTGCGGTCAGTCGTAGATGATGCAGGTGTAACGTTCCAGTTCCGCTTCGGTTTGCGGATCCAGGTCGGCGGCAACTTCGTGGATCTGGTACTCCCGTCGGCATCCGGTGCATTGCAGACGGATCTGACGGCAGCGGCGCTGGACCACAAGCTGTGCACTGCACTGTCTGCACTTCACGGTTGCTGCTCCTTACCAACGAGTTGTTCCCGGGTGAACACGGCCACCAGTGGATACCCGTGGGCCGCAAGGGCATCGGCTCCACCTTCCTGCCGGTCGACAATGGTGGCCACCAGGCCGACCTTGAAGCCTTCATTTTCCACCCGTTCGATCACTTTGAGCAGGGTGCCGCCGGTGGTGACCACATCTTCCACCACCGCTACCAGGCTGCCTGGAGCCAGGTTGTTTTTTCCTTCAAGGTAATTGCCGGTGCCATGGCCTTTGGCTTCCTTGCGGACGATAAATGCAGGAATAGGCGATTTTTCCAGATAACTGACCAGGGAAACTGCGGTTACCAGAGGGTCCGCGCCCAGGGTCATGCCGCCGACCCCGGATATTGGTTGCGGATGCCGGCGGATCAGTTCAAAGAGGAGCCGGCCACAGAGATAGCCGCCTTCGGCGTCCAGGGTGGTCTGTTTACCGTCCACATAAAAATCCGAGGTTGCTCCAGAGGTAAGGGTGAAGGTCCCTTGGCGGTAGGATTTTTGTAAAAGCAGCTCGCGCAGCCGTTGTCGTTCATTCATGCTGTTCATGCCTGTCTGTGAGGATAATAATATTGTCAGGATACCTTTTTTTCCGGGTTTGGCAAAACGATTTTGCCATTGCCTTGAGCGACGGGGCTCTTTTTTTATGATTCCCCGCTCCGGTGTACGAAAAATAATGGGTAAACGGCATGACTATGATCAATCATTAAGGACGCTGTGACGTGTAAACCTTCACCGGGTACAAGCAAAAGGCTGCCTGACAGGGCAACTGGAACCGGTCACTTTGGGCAGAGGGATGGCGGCGATATTGTTCCGGCTTGCATTTTCCTGCCGGCTCGTGGATACTGAAACAGGTCCTGGTCTCTTTTATACTGGAACACCCTTGTATTCCGTGACGGCTGGGCTTTTGTGTGAGATATATTTTGCTGTCATCAGGACGCTCACGGATCCAGGGAATACTATTGAGGATTGAAATATGTGTGGAATAGTCGGTTATGTTGGGAACAGAAGAGTGGTGCCCATTCTTCTCGAAGGGTTGCGTCGTCTGGAGTATCGTGGTTACGATTCTGCCGGCCTGGTGTATCATCTCAATAACCGCCTGGTGCGATATCGGGCCAAGGGTAAACTGGCGAACCTGGAAGCCGCGGTGGATGAGCATGTCGGTGCGGCCAGCAGCACCGGGCTGGGACACACCCGCTGGGCAACCCACGGCGCGCCCACCGAAGACAACGCCCATCCGCACACCGATTGCAGTGGAGATCTGGTGGTGGTCCACAATGGTATTCTTGAAAACTACAGTGCCCTCAAAGCTGAATTGCAGGCCAAAGGGCACCTCTTCACCTCGGAAACCGATACCGAAGTTCTGGCCCATCTCATTGAAGATGCCTTGGCAGACGATCTGGTGGCGGCGGTGCGGGAGGCGTTGTCCCGAGTTGAAGGGTCCTACGCCATCGGGGTGCTCTGGGCCGGTCGTCCTGGTCAGCTGGTGGCCGCCCGCAATCAGAGTCCTTTGGTCATGGGCGTCACTGATGATGCCTGTTTCATCGCCTCGGACATTCCGGCCTTGTTACCGTATACCCGGGATATCATTTTTCTCGATGATCGGGAATTGGTGGTCCTGGGTAAAGGTGAGTACACCATCCTGCAGGTGGATGACGGGGCCGAACTGGTCAAACCGATTACCACCATCGATTGGAATGCGGCCATGGCGGAAAAGGCCGGATATCGTCATTTCATGCTCAAGGAAATTTTCGAACAGCCACAGGCCATTCTCAACACCATCAGCGGCCGGATTATCGCCGACACCGGGGTGGTTGATTTACCGGAAATCGGCTTGGATCACCAGGCGCTCAAGGCTATCGAGCGGATTGCCCTGGTGGCCTGCGGGACCTCCTGGCATGCGGCTCTGGTCGCCAAATACTGGATCGAGAAGTGGGCGGGTATTCCGGTGGAGGTGGATATAGCCTCCGAATTCCGCTACCGTCATCTGCTGGTCAATGAAAGGGTGTTGACCATCGCCATCTCGCAGTCCGGGGAAACCGCGGATACCCTGGCCGGTATCCGTCGAGCGGCCCAACTCGGCTCCAAGGTGCTGACCATCTGCAATGTGGTCGGTTCTACCATGACCCGGGAAGCGGATGGTGTCCTGTATACCCATGCCGGGCCGGAAATCGGGGTGGCTTCCACCAAGGCCTTCACCTGCCAGCTGACCGCTCTGTTTCTGTTCACCTTGTACCTGGGCCAGTTGCGGGGAACCATTGATTCAGCGACCCGCAGATTCCTGGGCGGCGGCCTGATCGACATCGCCGGGGTGATCAATGCCGAGCTGCCACGCCTGCAAGAGGAGATTAAGGATCTCATCGAACGCTACTACGATGCCCGGGATTTTCTCTTTGTCGGTCGAGGACTCAACTTCCCCATTGCCTTGGAGGGTGCTTTGAAACTTAAGGAGATTTCCTATATCCATGCCGAGGGATATGCCGCCGGTGAACTCAAGCATGGTCCTATCGCTTTGATTGATCGCGATATGCCGGTGGTGGCTCTGGTGCCCAAAGATGCCACCTATTTGAAAACCGTGTCCAATATCGAGGAAATCAAGGCCCGTCAAGGACGTTTAGTGCTCATCGGCACTGCCGGCGACACCCACCTGGCCTCTCTCACCGAGGATGTTCTCTATCTCCCCGAAGTGCAAGAGGATCTCAATCCGCTGTTGTACACCATCCCGGCGCAGTTGTTAGCCTACGAGATTGCCCATCGCCGGGGGTGTGATGTCGATCAGCCGCGAAATCTTGCCAAGAGTGTCACCGTCGAGTAGCACCGGGGCGGATGTATTGTACCTGGATCCGTGAGCGTTTGTCCGTGCGTCAGCTTTGTTGTTCGTTACCGTTTAAATCTAAAATAAGAGCCCAGCCGTTACGGGTTCAGGTGCTCTTTAAACAGACGGTACACGCTTACCTTGCCATCAGCAGCAGTTCGGGTGGCGATAAAGAGCAAAAGCGGCATGACCACAGCCCAGCTGAGGCCGATCTGCACCAGGCTGGGGACAAGGTCAGCGCCAAAAGAAGCGGCACCGAGACGGACACCGGCCCAGTAGGCCAGCGCGCCGGATACCGCGCCGAGGAGGGCGCCGATGAAGTAGCGATTGTTGAGCCAGGACAGTGAATAATGCAGGGTGGTGGCGACCAGTAACCACAGCACCAGAATCCACCCAGGTGGCAGGGCCGGATGGAGAGTGCCGCCGGTAAAGATCAGCACGCCGGTATGGATATGCAACGCATCCACAGCCAGGCCAAGGGCCAGGCTGAAGGCCAGCAACCGCGCTTCCTGACCGGGTTGGCGGACCAGGGCCAGATGGATCAACACCAATATAACTCCGGCCCCGGCTGCCGGCCAGGGCCATCCGGCGGCTGCTCCCAGCACACAGGCAAACCAGCCAGTCTGAAAAAGACTGTAATTAATCAGTGAGTTTGCCGTACTACGATGCATGATCAAACCTCTCCTGCTCCCTGCTCTCCCATCCTGGCCAGGGTCAGGTGGTAGTTACGTATCAGGCTGTTGTGAAAACCGGCTTGGCAGTAGCTGAAATAATACTCCCATTTGCGGAGAAATGTTTCATCAAATCCCAGTTCAAGCACCCGGGAACGCTCTGCCAACAGTGCTTCACGCCATAGAGCCAAAGTGCGGACATAGTGGAGACCAATATCCTCCAAGGCAACAATATTGAGCCGGGTTGTTTTGGCCATGGCCGTGGTCATCGCGCCCAGGGAAGGCAGGTGGCCGCCTGGGAAAATATGCTTGCGGATCCAGTCTGAACCCAGGCGATAGGCGCGGTATTTCTGATCCGGCATGGTAATGGCTTGCAGGACAATCCGGCCACCGGGAGTCAGCAGTCGGTCAAGTACGGAGAAGTAGTCGGGGAGGTGCCGGTGGCCCACCGCCTCGATCATTTCAATGGAGATGATCTTGCTGAACTGGCGTCCCGCAACGTGCCGATAATCGGTGAGTTGCACCTCGATCCGTTCCTCCAATCCTTCCTCCCGTACCCGATGACAGACCCAATCGAACTGTTCCTGTGAAACCGTGATGGCCAACAGGCGACAGCCGGTCCGACGTACCGCTTCCAGAGCAAACCCTCCCCAGCCGCAGCCGATTTCAAGCACGTGATCTTCCGGACCGATTTCCGCTTTGGCAAGGATCGCCTCGATTTTGTTGATCTGCGCCTGCTGGAGATTGTCGTTTTCCGTCGTGAAAATGCCGCTCGAGTAGCACATGCTCGGGTCGAGAAACAACCTGTAGAAGGCGTTGCCCAGATCATAATGGGCGCTGATGTTGCGCCGGCTGCCATTGGGTGAGTTGTTCCGTCGGAGGTGCAGGAGAAAGTTGACCATTCTGCCGGCCAGAGCGGGCCACAGGCGGCGGTCGTTGACCGCTTCTTCCCTGAGGGAAAGGAGAGTCAGAAGAGCCACCAGATCTGGACTACTCCAGTCACCGTCGGTATACGATTCGCCAAAGCCGATATCCGCCGCCAGCATGGCCCGGGTGAAAAACCGGCGTCGGTGCACAGTTATCGTCACCTGCGGCTGACCATCAATCGCACCGAAGGTCAAGCGTTTTCCATCCGGATCGATCAGGGTCATCCTGCCATGATCGAGCTGGCTGAAAAATCGGGTCACGATCCTGGTTGCCAACCGCTCCATGAGGGAAGGGGGTGCCTGGCGGATGGTCAGGGGCGAGCACGGGTCTGGTTTGGGATAGATGGAGAGTTTTCTTTGCAGGGAAAGACGGGCAGCCTGCCAGAGGATACGGGGAAATGTAATGACTGCCCGCAGTGGGTGGAACAGGACCGTGCGGGCTAGGACAGCAGGGGTCAGGGGGATGGCTGTGCCGGTAAAGCTTGCCACCAGGGCCTGCTGCCCATGGAGATAGTAGGCTATTTCCACTTTCAGATCTTTGTCCCCCGGAGGGGAGAGTCGGAAGCGATACTGTCCGCTACGCGGAAAAAAAGGGGAGACGTGAAAGGTTTTATCGGCCTGCAGGGACTGCCCGTCTGCAGTGGGCTGCAGCACGTAGAGATGGGTCTCGCCAAAGGTGTTGTTGACCTGCACTGCAACGGCAAACAAATGATCCCCGGCATCGTAGCAGTAAAAGAAACTGACCGGGTTGAAAATATAATGGAACTGACGCAGGGCTGTGACCAGGACGATGCGGAAAGGCAGCGTTTCCACCCCGTTTTCCCGCAGGGCCCGCTCCACTTTCGTGGTCAGTGATTCCTCACCGGGAAAGAGATAGTCCCGGTCGTGGAGGGCAAGGGGACGTATCTTGTTGTAACCGAACCAGAAGGAGTTGTCATCGAGCTGGTCCAGGTCAGCCAGGTCAAGGGCGTAGAGATGGAGCCGATAGGTGAAATCGTGCTCTGCAGCGTGGGTGCGGGTGTGGCGTAATTGTCCGGTATACAGGAGTGCGTTCATCGTTGTGCCAGCAGGTTTGCCACCGTCTGATAACTGGAACGGACGGCGTCTTCATGGAATCCATAGCCGAAATAACTACCGCAGAACCAGGTGTTGCGCACACCGTTGAGGGACGGTAATGCCTCCTGGGTTGCCATGGATGTCCTGGTATAGGTGGGGTGGTGATAGAGCATTGTGGCAATGACCCGGGAATCATCGTAGCCATCAGGCCGGTTCAGGGTCACCAGGTACTGATTTTGGGTTTTCAGGCCTTGGAGCAGATTCATGTGGTAGGTCACATAAACGGATTGTTCCTCGCTCTCATTGCTTTCCCTGCGGAAATTCCAGCAGGACCAGGCCCGGGGCAAGGGCGGCAGGGCCGAGGTGTCGGTATGGAGAACCGTGGTGTTGCTTTCGTATTCCCAGGCACCGAGCAATCGTTTCTCTTCCTCCGACGGGTCGGCCAGCATGCGCAGCGCCTGATCAGCATGGGTGGCGAGAACGACTCGATCAAAACGTTGCTGATAGTCGGAAAACTCCACCTGCACCCCTTCGGCGGAACGGTGGATCCGGCGGATCCCACTGTTGAGGCGGATGGTACCGGTAAAACGATCCGTAAAGGCTTTGACATAGCTGTGGCTCCCCCCACTGACCGTTCGCCAGGCCGGTCGGTTTCGCAGCGAGAGCAACCCATGGTTTTTAAAGAAAAGGAGAAAGGCACGGGCCGGGAAAGCCGCTACCTGACCGGCAGGTGTTGACCAGATAGCCGCGGCCATGGGCTTGAGGTAGTTGTCCACCATAAAGGGCATGAAGCGATGGCGGTGGACATACGTTTCCAGGGTGCCGAGAT
>SKJK01000006.1 GCA_007121995.1 Desulfobulbaceae bacterium | reverse complement strand
GCGGACCTGCATCGCCAGGGCCGCATTCTCTCCACCGATTGGAATGACTACTCCGCCGACCGGGTTGTGTATCAGCCCCGGCACATGTCGGCGCAACGACTGGAGGAACTGCTCGAATACGCCTGGAACACATTTTACCGGGATGAATCGCAGCCCATCAAAATGGCCAGGCTTTTTCAGCAGGTGGTGCGCAAAGAGATGGCGGATAATACCTTTCAGCCCCGCAATCGGGACCTGGCCCAGGAATCCTTCGGCAAAAGGAGGCAGCAATGAAACAGGGGCACCCTGCCTCCGGGCTGGAGCCAGTGGTTGCTGAGTTGTTGGCCGGCCCCTGGTCCCCGGAAAAGGATTTTCTTTACGGCACCACCTCCTTTGCCGCGGTGTATGCCATGGCAGCCCATCTGCGGACCGTCTTTACCGATCGCAATGAGGAGTTGGTTTGTCTGGCCACGGAAGACAAGGGACTCATCGCCGCAGCCTTCCTGGCGGCACTGGCCGGTGGCCCGGTACTGCTGCTGCCACATGCCTTATCCAAACAGGCGCTGACCGATATGCAGACCGCAACCGGCGTTTCCGTAGCCATTGGCGATGTGGCCCGGGAACTTCCCGCCGGCATGGAGATGATGTGCCCTGAGTGGGACATGGCCGATCCGGCGGGCACCGTGCCGCTGGCGAATTCCGGCGGAGAGGTTCTCCGCCTGTTTACCGGTGGTTCCACCGGCGTACCGCGTCTCTGGGCCAAGACCAGCACCAACATCATTGGGGAAGCGCTCTTTCTTGCCGAGTATTTCGCTGTGACCAGGTCAGACCGTATTGTTGCCACAGTGTCCCCTTGCCATATCTACGGGCTGCTTTATTCGGTGGTTCTGCCGCTGGTTACCGGGGCGAGCGTGGTCCCGGCCACTCCAGCTTTTCCCGGAGAGATTGTCGAGGCGGTGACCGCGACAGAGGCCACTGTTCTGGTCAGTATTCCCGCTCATTACCGGGCCTTGCGGGGCAAACCGTCCCTGGGACCGTTCCTGCGCCTGGCCCTGTCCTCGGCAGGTCCGCTCGATGAGGAGGACAACAACGCCTTTTGTCAGCACAATCCAGCCGGCATTGTCGAGGTCTATGGTTCCACGGAAACCGGTGGAGTGGGGTTGCGGCATCGGGGGCGCGGCGAAAAAGCTTTCAAGCCCTATGCCACCGTTGCCTGGAATCTTGCCGACCAACACCTGCGTATCCGCTCTCCCTATCTGTCACCAGACCTGACGCTGGACCGGGAGGGCTGGTTTGTGACCGGAGATCGGGCCCAAGCCCATGGCCGGGATGGTTTTGTGCTCAAGGGCCGGGTTGATTCCATCACCAAGGTGGGAGGGAAACGGGTTGATCTCGAGGAAATCCGCACCCTCATCAGGGCCCAGGCCGGGGTGCTTGACTGTGCGGTACTGGCCGTGGCCGAACAGGGGGGGCGGGGACACCGTATTGTTGCCCTGGTGGCCGGACAGGGCGTGGATGCTCCTGAACTGCGCCGGATGTTGGCCGCTCGTCTTGAGCCCCATGCCCTGCCGCGGCGCATCCGGGTAGTTGACGCGCTGCCGATGACAGCCAGCGGTAAACACGACCGCCGCGCTATGCAGGAGCTGATTCGATGAACAGCCTGGTCGAGGGATTTGCCACCGGCTACGCCTGCCTGAGCGCCCGTGCGGATCTGCTTGACAGGATCAATGTATTTCCGGTGGCGGACAACGATACCGGTGCCAATCTGCGGATCACCTTGGCTCCTCTCCGTTGTTGCGGACCTGACCGCGCAGTGACGGCGGCTCGATTGATCCGGGGTGCCACCGGCAATTCCGGCAACATCGCTGCGCCCTTTTTTCATGAACT
Source organism: Desulfobulbaceae bacterium (assembly GCA_007121995.1). Classification (GTDB taxonomy): domain Bacteria; phylum Desulfobacterota; class Desulfobulbia; order Desulfobulbales; family Desulfobulbaceae; genus Desulfobulbus. Next base: position 5,096 of record SKJK01000006.1, on the reverse strand, counting down.
GGTCCAGGCCTCAGGTCTGGACGACCTGCCTGTGCGTGTGGCGGCGGGTCGGGCTCAAGCCTGGCGGGCGGTTGCCGAACCCCGCGGCGGCACCATGCTCAGTGTGTTTGACGCGCTGGCCGAGATCCTTGATCGGACACCATTGACAACCTCCGGTTGTGTAACAATCCTCGCCACCCTGCGGGAGACAGTCCTGGCCACAACTGAGACCCTTGCTGATCTTCGCCAGGCCGGGGTCGTTGATGCCGGTGCATTGGGCATGTATGTTTTTTTTGACGGATTTCTGCGTACACTTGCCGGGGATGAGGCAGCAAGCCCGTCCCTGTTCACCCTATTTCCTGGTCGGCTCGCGGTTGCAGGGGGGTTTTCCGTGCCATCCAACGATGGTCGCTGTGTGGACGCCGTCATCCGTCCGGTGGCCGGGCAGCGTATCACCGCACAAACCATGGACGGGTTGGGGGACAGTGTGGTCCTGGTTCCAGGGGCAGCAGAGGTAAAACTGCACATCCACACCACTGAACCACAACGGCTGCATGATCGGTTGACCGGGTTGGGTGAGGTGATCAATTGGCACGACGAATCGTTACAGCAACCGCAAGGAGCCATGGCAGGCGGTGATCGGACAGGCAGCCTGCACATCATGACCGATGCTGCCGGTTCCCTGCCCCGGCATCTGGCCCGGGATCTTGCCATAACGCTGTTGGACAGTTATATCGTCACCGGGGATGTGGCCCGTCCGGAAAGTCTCTGCGATCCGGAGACCATCTACGCCCTGATGCGTCAGGGCCACAAGGTGACCACGGCCCAGGCCTCCCGTGCCGAACGCCATGCCTGCTACCAGAGTGTCTGCGAACAGTTCGGCACGACCCTTTACCTCTGCGTCGGTTCGGTCTATACCGGCAATTATGCCACGGCCCTGGCCTGGAAAGAGGAGCAGGATCCGCAGGGATGCCTCCAAGTCCTGGACACCGGCGCTGCTTCAGGCCGGCTGGCGGTTATCGCGCTGCTCACCGGCCGTCGGGCCGGGCACGCCGACAGCGCTGCAGAGGTCCGGGTTGTTGCCCGTCGCCTGCTCGACCTTGCTCAGGAGTATATTTTTGTCGATTGCCTCCAGTATCTGGTTGCCGGTGGCAGGGTGTCGCGGGCCAAAGGCTTTATCGGTGATCTGTTGCACATGAAACCTGTGATCAGTCCAACCGCGGGTGGGGTTCGTAAGGTGGGGACGGTCCGCAATCAAAAAGCGCAGCTGGCCTTTGCCCTGGCCAAAGTGCGAACCAGACTTGATTCAGGGAAAAAAGCTCTGCTGCTGCTCCAGTATACCGACAACAAAATCTGGGTGGAAGAAACCGTCTGTCCGCAAATGCAAAGCGCTCTGCCGGAGGCGGAGATTCTTGTCGTTCCCCTGTCCTTAACCTCTGGGGTTCATCTGGGGCCCGGGGCCTGGTCGCTGGCTTTTGCTCAGGACGATTGACATGCGGGCCGCGGTCGTTATTCCAGGGTACAACCATGGGCAACGGATTGCTGCAGTGGTGCAGGAGGCCCGTGAACTGGATCTGCCGATTTTTGTGGTTGATGACGGTTCCACCGACGATACCGCGGCCCAGCTTGCGACGCTGTCAGGCATTACAGTACTGCGTCACGAGGTCAATCAAGGCAAGGGAGCGGCCCTGCTCACCGGTTTCACCGCCGCGGCGGCAACCTGTGACTATGCCCTGACCATTGATGCCGACGGTCAGCATCGCCCCGCGGATGGCCGGGCGCTGCTTGCCCTTGCCCGGCAAGGTGGTCGCCCTCTTCTTGTTGGTAACCGTCAGGATATGGAACAGGAGCATGTTCCCTGGACAAGTCGATTCGGCCGGGAATTTTCCAATTTCTGGGTCTGGGTTGCCGGTGGTCCCCGGGTCATGGATTCCCAGTCCGGTTTTCGTCTGTATCCTTTGCCCGAGGTGCTCGATCTGCAAGTCCAGGCACGGAGATATCAATTTGAGGTGGAAGTGCTGGTGCGGGCCCACCGGCAAGGTATCGAGACCCTGGAGGTGCCGATCCGGGTCGTGTACCAGCCTCGGGGGGAGCGGATCAGCCATTTTCGCCCCTGGCGCGATTTTATGCGCAATGCCCACACCTTTGCCCGCTTGATCTGCGCCCGTCTTTTTGGCTGGAAACCCTGGAAATGAAGGTCGATGCCCATGCCCTGCTGGTGCGATCGGCCCGTCTGGTCGGCCCCTGGACCTATGCCCTGGTCTCCCGGATCATAGCTGCCGGTTATTTTCTCTTCTCTCCCCGGGTCAGGGAGAGCCGACGGCTGTACGCTACCCTGTTTCCCCAGCGGAGCCGATGGTATCATCTGTGGTGTACTTTTCGCCAATACCAGAATTTCACCACCATCCATTATGACCGGTTACTGCATGATCTGGGAACAGCGACCACCAGCACCAGCAGCGGTGGCGAGGGGTTGGCGGCGAACCTCGGTCGTACCGGTGCTGTTTTACTGATGTCTCATCTGGGCAACTGGGAAATGGCGGCTCGATTGCTGATGGAGGAGCAACGGCAAGTTCCCCTGCTGCTCTATATGGGGGTCAAGGAAAAGGAAGGCGTGGAGCGCACCCAGAAGGAGGTCCTGCGGCGGACCGGGGTGACCATTATCGGAGTTGATCGACAGAACCCGGTGCCCTTTGCCGCAGTGGAGGGCATCCGTGTTCTCCGGGCCGGCGGTCTGGTTTCCATGACCGGCGATATTATCTGGCGGCGGGATCAGCGCTCTCTGGGCGTTACTTTTCTTGGCCACCGGGCTTATGTTCCGGAGGCACCTTTTGTTTTTGCCCTGGTGGCTGGTGTACCCATCTATGTTTTTTTTGCTTTTCGCATCGGTGTTAACAGCTATCAGTGCCACTTTTCAGAGCCGATTGAGGTCAAGGCTACAAGCAGGAAGGGGCGAAACCAGGCCATAGCGCAGGCGGCCCAGCGCTATGCCGACCTCCTTGAGGCAACCCTCCGGGCTCATCCGTTGGAGTGGTATCATTTTGACCGCTTCCTCCATGATCCCGGCAGCCGTGATTGCTGACGAAATACGCCCTTTTATTATTACTCAGGAACAGGAACGTGCCGGCAATAAAGAACATTCTCACTGTCTTTGGTACTCGTCCCGAGGCCATAAAAATGGCCCCGGTGATCAAAGAGCTTGCCGCGCATCCGGAGCATTTCAGCTGCAGAGTCTGCGTTACTGCCCAGCACCGGCAGATGTTGGACCAGGTACTGACTCTGTTTTGCATCAGGCCGGAGTATGATCTCAACCTCATGCAACCCGGGCAGAGCCTGACCGACATTACCTGTGCCGTCCTCCAGGGACTTTCTGGAGTACTGGCGCAATGGGCACCGGACCTGGTTCTGGTCCACGGTGACACCACCACCACCATGGCGGTGAGTCTGGCCGCATATTACCAGCAAATCCCTGTGGGGCATGTCGAGGCCGGTCTGCGCACAGGTGATATCTATGCCCCCTGGCCGGAGGAAATGAATCGTCGCCTCACCAGTGCCATTGCCGCCTGCCACTTTGCCCCCACGGAACGTTCCCGGGACAACCTGCTCGCGGAAGGCATTGCTGCGGCAAGGATTTCTGTCACCGGCAATACGGTCATCGATGCCCTGCATGCGGTGGTCCACATGCTCCGCACCGATTCTACGCTTCAGCAAAATATGGCCCAGCGGTTTTCCTTTCTCGATCCAGAGAAACGGCTGCTCCTGGTCACCGGCCATCGCCGGGAGAATTTTGGTCCCGGATTCGAGCGGATCTGTACGGCCCTGAAAAGCATTGTCACCACCCAGAACGGTGTTGAAATTCTCTACCCTGTCCATCTGAATCCAGCCGTGCAGGAACCGGTCCGGCGAATCCTCGGGGATACGCCCTCTATTCATCTGGTAGAGCCCCTGGACTACCTGCCTTTTGTTTATCTGATGGACCGTTGCACCCTCATTATCACCGACTCCGGTGGGGTGCAGGAGGAAGCGCCGTCATTGGGCAAGCCGGTTTTAGTGATGCGTGATACCACGGAACGGCCTGAAGCTGTGCTTGCCGGCACCGTGAAACTGGTGGGGACCGATACGGCGGCCATCGTCCAGGAAGCTGTTACGCTGCTCACGGATCCGATTGCTTTTACCCGGATGTCCAAGGCCCATAACCCATACGGCGACGGCCAGGCCGCGGCCAACATTGTCTCTTTTCTCAGGAAATTTCTGGTCTGAGCCGTCCTGACCAGGGGGTGCCTGTGAACGTGGACGGATTTTCTTTTCCTTTTCAGGGCAAGTTGGGTAAAATCGAACCTTTTACCTTTATAAATTCTGGAGCCGCTACCACAGAGATCCATCATGACCAGAGATGTACTGCAAGAGAAGATTTTGACCATCCTTGTCCGGGATTTTGAATTCGAGCAACCGGGTCTGGACGATAACCTCAGGGATGAACACGGTTTTGACAGCATCGATGCCATCGAACTGCTCGGTAAAATCGAAGTACTGCTCGGTTTCACCCTGACCAGGGAAGAGAAGGAGCGAGCCATGGCCATCAGAACCATCAATGATATTCTTGATTACATCGAAACAATCCGTCAGGGTCGGGCCGGTTAACCGTTTATTCCCACACCAATGAAACGTCGCGTCGTCATCACCGCTTGTTCCGCTATCACCCCCATCGGCTACGGCAACCAGGCTATTCTCGACAGTCTCCAACAAGGCCGGTCCGGGGTCAAACCGTTGCGTGACGACGGCCTGCTGACCAACCATATCCATTCCCGGGTCTTTGGGACTGTGGAGTATCCCATTGCCTACAACTTCACCCGATCGCAGCGCAAGACCATGGGCCCGGTGGCCTATTATGCCTGCCAGGTTGCCGGGGATGTGCTTGCTGCCTCCGGGTTGGAGCGGGAATTCATCACCTCGGGCCGACTTGGGGTGGCTTTCGGCTCAACCCACGGCAGTCCTACGGTGCAGCGGGATATCTACAAGACCTTTTTTAAAAACCTGGACAGCGAATTTTCCACCATCGGCGCGGTGGACTATCTCCGGTCCATGGTCCATACCACCGCGGTCAACATTACCCGCAT
>SKJK01000094.1 GCA_007121995.1 Desulfobulbaceae bacterium | reverse complement strand
GGGGTACCCCATCTGGATGGAGAGTACTTCGATAAAAGCCTGTTCATCGATAAAATTGTGCCGGACCAGGATACGGCCGAGTTTTTCCCGGTTCTCGTTTTCCTGTTGCAGACGGCAAGCGGCTTCGAGATCCTCGGGCGCCAGATAGCCGAGTTCGGTGAGCAGATCACCGATACGAATCGGGGCGGATGTTTGACTCAAAGCCGCCTTGACGTCTTGATCAGTAACAAACTTGAGATCCTTGAGAATTTTAAGCAGGGATCGAAATGAGCTCAGTTTGGCTTGAATGCGCGCCGCATGTTCCACCTGCTGGCTACTGATTGTGTTCACCTGCAACAGCAAGTCGATTATAGTGCCGTAACTTTCTCTCAACGCTGTTGTCATAGTGTCGCTGCCCGTAATGGCAAAATTCTGGATTCGTGAGCGTTTCTCCGCACGCCGATGCAAGGGCGGCGGGTGACGACATGTTGCAAAAAATCTCCTTTTACAACCTAACTACAGTACAATATACCCCAAAAAAACTCCAGCCGTCACGGATGAAGGCGGATAGTCAGGGGACGAGTCTGCTGGTGAGACAGATGGTCATTGCGGATTTATTTCTGTCCCCCTAAGGAAAGTATACGTGTATTCAACTCGTGCTTCAAGGCAATTACCTGCCAATACAGGATGAAATCTGATAGTATGACACGGTCCGTCCACCATGTCTTCGGGAACCAATGACAAGACTATGTATTGCGAGTCCCTCAGACCTCCGTGTCCGAGGTCTGATCAGGACCAATCATGGTTTCAGGCTGGACATACCGATCGAACTCTTCGCCACTCAGCAATCCAAGGGTTATAGCAGCCTCCCTGAGGGACAGGTTGTCGTTCGAGGCCTTTGTGGCGATGGCGGCTGCCTTTTCATAACCGATATGGGGATTGAGGGCGGTAACTTTTTCTCCGTTCTCAACGAGGGAAGCAAAAAACAGTAGGTGGCGCAGCCTTCTCATGCCTCAGGCATCAGAACCATGAACGGCCCAAAGATCCCGAAGATGGCAGAAGTGTCGGTGCAATTGCAGATGAACCTGGACACGGGCCGATCCGCTTTTTTCATTATTGCACACTCCTTTACACTCTTTTCTTTATTGTATGCAAAAATCTAAATCCAGCAAAGATCAAAAATCCTGGACCTGAAAACAATAGATACCCCACCCAAAGGTCTTGCCCGGCAAAAAGGTGCACTTCTTGGTTATTTGTTTGACGGACGGGCAAGCGCTTTTTACAGTACCCTGGATCCTGCAGTACCCTGGATCCGTGAACCAGCTCAACTCATTCAAGGAGGATGATCATGCAACACTACCCGCTCCCCGAGGGAGGCGTTATCCCGGCCCTGGGCCTCGGCACCTGGAAATCAGCACCCGGAAAGGTAACCATGGCGGTCGAGGAAGCAATTACCGCCGGCTACCGCCATATCGATTGTGCTCCTATCTATGGCAATGAACCAGAAGTCGGCGCGGCAGTAGCCAAGGCCATTGCTGCCAAGACCGTTTCCCGGCAGGACCTGTGGTTGACTTCTAAATTATGGAATAACGCTCACGACCCTGATCTGGTCCAGTCAGCCCTGGAAAAAACCTTGGTCGACCTGCAGGTGGACTACCTGGACCTCTATCTTATTCACTGGCCGGTGCTGTTCCGGTCCGACATCATGTTTGCCCGCCGCGGTGACGAGTACCTCCCCCTGGATCGCATTCCGATCATCGATACCTGGCAGGCGCTGGAGGCCTGCGTGGCCAAAGGTTTGACCCGGTACATCGGGGTCTGCAATTTCAGTATCAAAAAACTCGACGACTTGTACCGAAAAGCAATCATTCGGCCGGTCAACAACCAGATTGAACTGCACCCTTATCTGCAACAGCAGGAGATGGTCGAATACTGTCGGTCAAACAATATCCTGCTCACCGCCTATGCCCCTCTGGGTTCAGGGGACCGGCCTAAAGGAATGAAAAAAAGCGATGAGCCGTCTCTGCTTGATAACCCGGTCATCCAACGTGTGGCAGCCAGACACAAGGCAAGCCCCGGCCAGGTATTACTCAGTTGGGGATTGGCGCGAAAAACGGTGGTTATTCCCAAGTCAGTCAATCCACAAAGGATTCGAGAAAACCTGGCGGCAACCGGCCTGGTTCTCGATGCCGGGGATCTGGAAGAAATAGCAACCCTTGAGCGCGGTTACCGATTTGTTGACGGTTCTTTTTTCCAGCCACCGGGCTCACCGTATACTCAGAAAGAACTATGGGACGAGTGATAACCGTGCACCCGCGCTTCATAGGTGGAAAATTGGACTTGTTGTAATTATTAAACAATTTCTATTTCCAATTGAGAAGTTCGTGCCTCCCCTGGACTGGCATAGGCCTGGATCCGTGAGCGTTCGTCCGTAAAACAAGAGCCCAGCCGTCACAGATTCAGGACAGGTTTAAAATGGGAAACTTCAGCTTATACATGCAGTGGATTTTTTTGAATATGCTGGCGCAAGGATTAACGCTCACTGATCCTGGTAAAGGTTCACCAGAGACCAGTGGGCGAATGCTCAACCCGGAAAGTGAACCGGATATCAACAAACAACCAGGAGGAAAACAATGCGGATCGGAATAATTTTCATGGCGCTGTTGTGTCTTGCCGGGATCAGCACCATGCACGCTGCGGAAAGGGAGTTGACGGTGGGATTCGTCTATGTCTCACCAGTGGGTGATGCGGGCTGGTCGCATGCCCATGATCAGGGTCGACTGGCTCTGGAGGAAATGCCCGGTGTCAAGACCGCCTTTGTCGAGGCAGTGGCCGAAGGCCCGGATTCCGAACGGGTCATCCAGACCATGGCCCGTCGAGGCTACGACATTATTTTTGCAACCAGTTTCGGATACATGGACCCTATGCTCAAAGTTGCCGGCCAGTTTCCCAACACAGTGTTCATGCATTGCTCCGGGTTCAAAACTGCTGCCAACATGGGAAATTATTTCGGTCGTATTTATCAGGCCCGCTACCTGTCCGGCATGGTTGCCGGCGCCATGACTACCAGCAATGTCATTGGTTACGTTGCCGCCTATCCCATCCCGGAAGTGATTCGGGGTATCAACGCCTTTACCCTGGGGGCACAGACGATGAATCCGGACGTCACCGTCAGGGTGGTCTGGACCAAAACCTGGTATGATCCGGCCATGGAAAAAGAAGCGGCTAAATCATTGCTTGATGCCGGTGCCGATGTCATTGCCCAGCATCAGGATTCCCCCGGACCACAGGAAGCGGCCCAGCAGCAAGGGGTCTATTCCATCGGGTACAACACCGACATGAGCCGATTTGCTCCAGAGGCCCATCTCACAGCTCCGGTCTGGAACTGGGCCCCTTATTACCAGCAGGTGGTCCAGCGGGTGCAGGACGGAACCTGGCAAGCCTCTTCCGACTGGCTGGGAATGGCCGAGGGGATTGTCGACCTGGCTCCCTTTGGCCCCATGGTCCCCCAAGAGGTTCAAGATAGGGTCCTGGCAGCAAAAGAGCAGATTATCCGTGGCGAAAAAAAGATTTTTAGCGGACCGATCAATAACCAGCAGGGGGATGAGAAGGTTGCCGACGGGGTTATTCTACCGGATACGGATCTCCTGGGGATGAAATGGTTTGTTCAGGGAGTGGTCGGGACAACCGAATGATAGACAAGGCTGCTCACTGATCCACCCTCAGCTCGGACCTCGCACCTATGGCAGCAGGATTCAGGATCTTACCAAGGCAGGAGCAGCCGGCATGGCGTTCCTGCCTTATAGTCCTGGCCGCAGTGGGTCTTTCGCTGCTGCTTGGCCTGCTTCTCCTTGCCATCCAGGGCGCGCCGCCACTCACCGGTTTCAAGGTACTTTTGCAAGGCGCCTTCGGCTCACGCTGGGCCCTGGAAGATTGTCTGATCAAGGCGATTCCCATTTTTCTCTGTTCTCTGGGGGTGGCCATTGCCTTTCGGCTGCAGATCTGGAACATTGGTGCTGAGGGTCAATTCGCCCTCGGTGCCGTGGGAGCCACCTGGATCGCCCTCTCTTTCCCAGGGTTACCAAAATTCCTTCTCATCCCCTTGATGGTGTTTATGGCCTGCCTGGCTGGCGGTTTCTGGGGGATGATCCCTGCTCTGCTTCGTCAGCGGGTGGGGACCAATGAAATCATTGTCACCCTGATGATGAATTACATCGCCATCCTCTTTCTCGATTTTCTCGTCTTCGGGGCGTGGCGGGACGTGTCAGGGTTTCCAATGACTGCCTCCTTTCCCCCGGGAGCAGTGATCGGAACCATGGGCAGTTCCAGTGTGCACTGGGGTCTCACCCATTGCCTGGTCCTGGGGCTGCTGGTTTGGATTTTTTTCCGTTATACCCGGTGGGGATTTGAAATCAAGGCCAGCGGCGACAGTGTCCGGGCGGCTCGTTATGCTGGCATCCCTTATGATCGCCTGGTGGTTCTGGTCATGGTACTGAGTGGTGCTCTGGCCGGATGGTCTGGATTTCTCGAAGCCTCGGCCTCCCTAAACCGCTTACAACCCTCCAGCATGGCCGGCTATGGATTCACTGCCATTGTTGTTGCCTGGTTGGCCCGCCTCAACCCGCTCAGCATCGCCATCAGTTCTTTTCTGCTCGCCGGTCTGCGGGTTGGCGTGGAGCACCTGCAACTCGACCTGCGGGTACCTGCCGCCTTCGGATCCATCCTGGAAGGATTGATTCTGATGACCGTTTTGGCCGGTGGCTTTTTCATGCGGTATCGCCTTGTCCCACGGAGCGCTTCATGACCCCGGAAGTACTCATCCCCTTACTGGCAGCGGCGGTGATTTCCGGTACCCCGATCCTCTATGCCACCCTGGGGGCGATGTTCTCCGAGAAATCCGGGGTACTCAATCTGGGAGTCGAAGGGGTGATGCTCACCGGTTGCCTCACCGGATTTCTGGTGGCCAAGGCGAGCGGCAACCCGATCCTCGCTTTTGGCGCAGCTGGCCTCGCCGGGGCCTTGACCGCTTCGCTGCACGGATTGGTCTGCCTTGTTTTTCAGGGCAATCAAGTGGTTTCCGGTCTGGCCCTGACCCTGCTCGGCACCGGGGTGGCCAATTATTTTGGAACAGCTTTTGTCGGTCAGGCTGCACCCGGTTTTGCTCCTTTCCCCATTCCCTGGCTGGCAGACATCCCGGGGATTGGCCCTGTTTTATTCAACCATGACCCCTTAGTCTATCTCTCCTATGTCCTGCCGCCCCTGTTCTGGCTTTTTTTTTCCCACACCCGCTTTGGTCTCAATCTGCGGGCTACCGGCGAATTCCCTGGAGCTGCCGCTGCCGCCGGGATCAACGCGATTGCCTATCGTTGGGCCGGGGTACTCGTCGGCGGCTTTTTCATGGGGCTCGGGGGTGCCTACCTGTCCTTGGCGTATACCCACCTCTGGACCAACAATCTGACCGCCGGCCGGGGCTGGATAGCTGTGGCCCTGGTCATTTTTTCTTTCTGGCGTCCGGGTCGAGCCGTATTCGGTGCCTATCTTTTTGGCGGCATTATGGCCCTGCAACTCAGGCTACAGGCCTTTGGCACTACCCTGCCCTCATCGCTGCTGCTCATGCTCCCCTATGTCCTGACTGTCGCTGTGCTGGTTTTTTCTTCTCTGCACAATAAAAAGACAGGAGCACCGGCAGCCCTCGGCGTCAACATCGAACCCAGGGACTAACCCAGGACATACTGATGGATTGCATTGGTCACAGATCCACTTTTTGGCCCGGTCGCGACTGTACAAATCCGGAACACCTGTGACCAAACAAAAGAATGAAAACAACACTGGTACAAACCCCGTGATTGGTTCACGATAAACTGCATTGAACTTTTTGCAAAGAGGTCTGAACATGGCTGACAAGGCCAGATATAACAGAACATACCCCATTTCCTGGGAACAGTTACACCGCGACTCCAAGGCCCTGGCCTGGAGACTTTTGCATCTCGAATATTTCAAAGGTATCATAGCCATCACCCGCGGCGGCCTGGTACCGGCGGCCATCGTTGCCCGTGAATTGGACATCCACCTTGTCGATACCATCTGCATCTCCAGTTATGACTGGCAGGATAAAAAAGGAGAGGCGGAAATTCTCAAAGGCATTGATGGCGACGGTACAAGATGGCTGCTCATCGATGACCTCGTCGACACCGGCCGCACCGCCAAGATCGTCAAACAGATTGCGCCCAAAGCCCATTTTGCCACGGTCTACGCCAAGCCGGCGGGACGTCCTGAAGTCGACACCTTCATCACCGAAGTGAGCCAGGACACCTGGATTCTTTTTCCCTGGGATGCTGAGTCCCAGTTTGTCCAGCCATTGATCACAGGGCAATAACAGCAAATGCCTACTACAGAACCTGTCATTCGCCTGGACCGGATATGCAAATCATTTGGCGGAGTACAGGCCAACAAAGACATTTCTCTGGAGATACATCGGGGGGCTGTCCTTGCCCTGCTGGGAGAAAACGGGGCCGGTAAATCCACCCTGATGTCCATGCTGGCAGGACAACTGCAGCCAGACAGCGGCCGAATTTACCTGGATGGCGCACCGGTGGAGTTCACCAACACGGACAAAGCTCTTGCCGCTGGTGTCGGTATGGTCTACCAGCATTTCAAACTGGTCGAAGCCATGACTGTCGCGGAAAACGTGCTGCTTGGGCAACCCCGGGGGTTCTGGTTGGGCAAAGCCTCGATGGGCCGTACCGTTCGGCAGTTAGCGGCTGCCTATGGCATGCAGGTGACACCGGATACCCTGGTTGCGCACCTGTCCATGGGAGAAAAGCAGCAGGTCGAAATCCTTAAACTCTTGTACCGGCAGAGTACCATTCTTATCTTTGATGAACCAACCGCTGTTTTAACCCCTGCCGAAGCCGAAGGGCTTTTTGCCACCATGCGGCGCATGACCGGTCAGGGCAAAGCGATTGTCTTTATCAGTCACAAACTGGAAGAAGTGTTG
>SKJK01000334.1 GCA_007121995.1 Desulfobulbaceae bacterium | reverse complement strand
GTACAATAATAATACAGGTTGTGGATACTGTTCAATTGATAGGACAGAATTTCACGGCTTTGAAAAAGGTGTCGCAGATAGGCCCGGGAATAGTGGCGGCATGTATAACAGCCACAGGTCTCATCCAAGGGCCGCTGGTCATCCTGAAAGCAAGCATTTTTTATAACAAGTCTGCCTTGTGAAGTAAAGAGCATTCCGTTGCGGGCGTTACGGGTAGGCATGACGCAGTCGAACATGTCGATACCATGAAACACCCCTTCCACCAGGTCCTCCGGTGTACCGACACCCATAAGGTACCGGGCTTGCTGGGCCGGTAAATGATCGGCGGTGGCCGCCAGCATCTCGATCATCAATTCTTTGGGTTCCCCCACCGATAACCCTCCCAGGGCATACCCGTCAAACCCGATCGTCTGCAATTGCTCAATGGCCTCGAGGCGCAGGTCAGCGTACATGCCTCCCTGGACAATACCAAAAAGAAGTTGACCGGTGTCGGTTTGCGCTGCACGACATCGCCTGCCCCAACGTGCCGTCAGGGCAGTGGCCCGAACCGCCTCGTCACGGGATGCCGGATACGGGATGCAGGTATCCAGAGCCATCATGATGTCAGAACCCAGGGCTTCCTGGACCTGGATAGCATTTTCCGGACTGAGGAAGAGGCGGGACCCATCAATATGGGAGCGGAAAGCAGCTCCTTCTTCGGTAATTTTGGCCAATTCCCGAAGGCTGAAAATCTGAAAACCACCCGAATCGGTCAGGATGGGCCCTTGCCAGTGCATGAATCGGTGGAGACCACCGAAGCTCCGAATCAGTTCATGACCTGGGCGGATATAAAGGTGGTAGGTGTTACCAAGGATAATCTGTGCCCCGATCTCGACCAGGTTTTCCGGGGTAACAGCCTTGACTGTGGCCTGGGTTCCCACCGGCATGAAAACCGGAGTCTGCACCGGACCATGCAGGGTCATCAGTGTAGCGCAACGGGCTTTGCATTCCGTTGATTGGCACACAAGAGCAAAAGGTGCGACGGTCATTGTTTCTCGTGACTCGCTGAATGGTTACGATTCTTTGACCTCAACAACGGTCACGTCAAAATGAAGCGTTTCCCCGGCCAAGGGGTGATTGAAATTAAGAGCGGCCATGGAATCGGACAATTCAGTGATGACCCCCTGCAACTCCTGCCCCTGCGGTCCAACCGCGGTGAGAACGGAACCGACTTCTCGGGCCTCCTCAGGAAGATGATCGAGCGGTACCTGAATTAGAGCCTCCTCGGAGGCAACACCGTACCCATTTTCTGGTTCGATGCTTACCTGGAAGGTTTCACCGGTCTTTCGGCCTTCCAGCGCCTGCTCCAGACCGGTAATGATTTCCTCGCGCCCCTGGGTGTAACACAGTAGTTCTCCGTCAACATTACTGTCAACGGTCTCGCCGTTATCAAGGGTCAGGGTGTAGGTTATGGCAACGGATTTTCCTTGACTGATAATCATCTCTCTCCTCGTAAACAATGGTGACCGGTCCGAAAAATCCGCACCGGGAGGGTGGTGAACCGTACAACGAACACCAGTTTAACCACTGCTATAAACCGGGCGGCAGGCAAATGCAAGGATGGTGAACGCTGGCTAAGGGTTGCAAGTCCAATACCGCTGGACCAGGAAACGGGAGCCGTTTGTCAATGCTTCATTATGTGGACAAGCGGACTGGCGGGCAATAGTGATTCGATACACGGCAGTCATCTGGTCCGCAGGTGCAACATTGAAGAATAATTATATTACAGGTCAAAATCGCTTCGAAGATCTTGGTCCACAGCCTGACAAAGACGACGGAACCGCTGTTCCAGATCTTTTTGTTGATCGTTGATGGATTGGTTGAGGTGGAACTGGACCAGGGCACGATCCAGATTTTGCCCGTCCCGGTCAACTTTAAAGTATCGATTACCGTTCAGGTGATCGATGAAAAAACGTAATCCCAGCTCAAAACTGATGACTTTGACCGACTCCACCAGGAGAGCCCGGTCCGCCGAAACAAGCAGGTGTCCGGCCACCTGCATGTAACCAGTGAGCAAGGCCTGGAAAAAATCGGCATCAAAAGCGGTTGCCGTCGGTTGCCTGCAGGCCTCCCCAATACGGTTACAGCAGGATCTGAGACAATCACCGAGATCATGGAGAAGTAATCCAGGCTTGACTGTGTCAAAATCAATGAGACTAATGGCCTGATCCGTTTCCATGGCAAAAAGAACATTACTTGTTTTGGGATCCCCGTGAATCACCCGTTGGGTCAGTTCATGTTTTGTTCGTTCAAGGATTGAGGCTGTTGCCCGCAGTTGATCGATAGAATCGTGGCAAAATGTTTCCCACCGGGTTGTGCTTCGCGAGGTACGGCAGCAGACGTCGTACTGTTCCAGATACCGGGGCGTGATGTGCAGATCAGGCAACGGGTCGGTGAGCGCCTCGATATCGATTTCCACTGTCAATAGATGAAAAGATCCCAACAAAAAACCGATTTCTCGAGCCTGTCTTTCGTGTTGAAGTGTCTGCAGAGTCCTGGTGTTGTCAATATAAGTCAACAAACGCCAGCAATGTCCGGCAGGATCAAGATACAAATCTCTGCCATCCGGATTAGTGAGGAGGCGGTAAAAGACCAGCGGCGGGGAAGGGCCCATCCGCTGCAGATGTTCAGTTACGTGTCGGATGTTAGCCATGACCGCGGCGGGATCGTGAAAAACGCCGGGATGGAGACGTTGCAGAACCCTTTTTTGCTCATTGGGCAGATCCACCCGCCAGGTATCGTTGATGTTGCCCTGTCCCAAAGGGCACACCTTGACACCGGTCAGGTGCGGCAAAAAAAAATGCAACGCGTCCATGGTCTCCATGTTCACCAATCGGAGCATCAGGGGCAAACCGTTTTCAGTGGGTATCTTTGAACGTTCCCCCCTTCGTGATTGGTGACCAGCGACGCCGTAAAAGCTGCGGCGATGGGGGATGGTTCTCGATTTTTCCGCTGGATGAGATAAATGGTGCGATCTGCAGGCGCATCCTCCAGGACAAGAGTTTTGATCAAACCATGGCGGACATCTTCGACCACCGAGCGTAAAGAGAGTATCGAAAGACCCAATCCCGCCTTGACAGCCTCCTTGACCGCTTCGTTACTCCCCAGCACAGCCACGTCCCGTAGATCACTTTCCCGTAATCCCTGTTGATCGAGCAATCCGGCGACAACCCGGCGCGTCCCGGAACCGGGCTCGCGCAGGATGAATGGGTGGGTAAAAAGTTCAGCCACTGGCAACGATCGTCTGGACGCCAGAGAGTTGGTCGGGGGCACAGCCACAACCAGGGTATCAGTAAAAACGGGAACCCAATCCAATCCCCGTTCACTCCAGACTCCGCCAACCAGGCCAAGGTCAAAATCACCGGCCAGAACGCCGGCGGCAATGGTTTTGGATCCGGTAATATGCAGGCAGGGTTTGACCTCTGGATAGCGATGACAGAATAATCCGATTATGGCTGGGAGAATATAGGTCCCGGGGATGGTGCCGGCACCGAGATGCAGGGTACCACGTAATGTCCCTTGATAGTCGGCGATGGCCTGCAGCGTTTCCTGCTGCAGGCGGAGCATGCGCACTGCATGACCGTAAAGGAGATGGCCCACCGGGGTTGGTTCGACATCACGGCCCAGACGATCGATCAATTTTTGACCAATATCTTTTTCCAGACTGCGAATATGTTCACTGACCGTTGGCTGCGAGAGGCGAACAACCTCGGCGGCTTTGGTGAAACTTTTCAACTCCACCACCTTGCAAAATACATCCAGTTTTTTGATATCCATGGTCACTATTCAAAAGAATCGTTATCGTTGAGAAGTCGCTACGGTATGGGTTTTGTCTGTGCCAGGACCGCCGGAAATAACCCTGAATCCGTGACGGCTGGAGTCTTTTTTGGAGCTCATTTTACTGTAAACAGGTTATAAATGCGGCGATTTTCTTTGCAATATGTCTTCACCCGCCGCCCTTCGGGGCGTTCGTCCGCACGCCATCTTCATTGCCCGTAACCGTCCGATAAAGTTTACTTTAATCGAACGGTCACGGACAACAAAGCTGACGCACGGACAAACGCTCACGGATCCAGGATAACTACAAAACGTTTCAAAATAATTTTTTGTAATTATACCGGGTTTGCTATACTTGAATTATGAAAGAGTCTTTCGGTGAGTTTTTTTTGGATACGACAGTATGAGACTATGGTTCAAGTACCAGCACATCACTCTTCCCCTGTTGGCCACTCTGGTTCTTGCCGGATTGTTTTACCTACCCTATCTCTCTGTTCGTAACAAGACCATCGAGACCCACCGAGAGCAACAGATATTGCTTTCCAGGCAAGCAGCTACAACTCTGAAATCCTATTTTTCAACCTATGAAAGGGCACTTACTTATCTCATTGTCCAGCCATCCATCCGTGATATGCAAGACAGTGGCAAAGTGCTTCTGGATGATTTTCTCTCTATTCGGCCTGATGATATTGTCGCGATTCAGCGGACAGACAGCCAAGGATCGCTCCTTTTTTCATTACCACCAGAAAGCGGCAACGAACAGGATATCGTAGCAGAGGTGTGCCAACGACAAAAGGACTATCCAGGGCCGATGGTCTCTGGTCTCATATCCTCTTCCGGCCAAGAGGATCGAATCTTTTTTTCCGCTGCTGTTCCCGAAGGCCAGGATTATGACGGCTGTCTATCTTTTCAGCTGCCGTTTCGAGATATCACTTCCCGCTCAATTGAGCCTTTCCCTGTGCAACCGGATGGATATGTCCTGGTGATAAACAGTGAAGGTACTATACTTCATGCTCCTGATCTCCAACTGATTGGTCGCAGCCTTGATCAACTGCCTGGTAAAGCCGAGGATCTTGCCGGTTTACGGCGTAAAATTCTGGGGAGTGAACAATCTATTCTCCTTTTTTCCGGTAACATCCTGACAGCTCCTCCTGGTTTTTCCGGAAAAATGTTTGCCACTATCTTTCCGGTTCAACTACCAGGCAGGGAAGTCTGGTCCATTGTTTCTGTAACTCCCTCACGAGAGGTATTGGGCGCCATGGCCGGCTTTCGCTCCCAGTGGCTGCTGGTAACTGTGGTCGCGGTGGTAACCGTTGGTCTGCTTGGCATGGTGTTAAGTGGTATTATGGCCCGAAGACGGGAAGAGCATGAACTACGCGTGGTGCAAGAACATCTGGCCGGTCTGCTTGACCTGGCACCGATGGGCGTCTTTCTGGTTGGAAAAAATGATGTTATTGCGTATGCGAATCGAGCGGCGGTACACATGGTGGAGGGAAAATCCGGCAATCAGGTGATTGGTCGATTATTTACCGATTTTCTCCATCCCAAGTCCAGGGAATCGATAGCTGCTATTCTGGTTGAACCTGCAGGACCAGTCGTCAATGCTCATGAGGCCATCCTTCTAACGCTCAATGGCAGTCCTCGTACCATTGTTATAACCACAGCGCCCTATCGTCTGGGAGATCGAGAGCAATATACTGTTATTATTCGGGATGTCACCGAAGAGCGCAAAGCCGAAGAACGCCGTCGTCGCTTGACCGAGGCCGTCGACCAAGTCAAGGAAGCAGTTCTTATTGCCGACCAATTCGGAACTATTGATTATGTCAATAATGCCTTAATTGAAATGACCGGCTATGACCGGGAAGAATGCCTCGGCCGATCGGTGCGGCTTCTTTGGGCCAAAGAACAGGAAGCGCATTTCGATGAACAGATGCAGGTGGTCAGCCAGGGAGAGGTATGGCGGGGCAGAATTGTCAACCGCCGGCGGGATAGCAGCCTGTTTGTAGCTGGAGCCACCGTTTCTCCTCTGCGTGATGTCACTGGCGTGGTTGCCCACTTTATTGTAGTACAGCGTGACATCACCCACGACGTCGAAATCGAATCGAGAATGCGCCAAGCTCAAAAAATGGAAGCCATTGGTACGCTGGCCGGTGGAATTGCCCATGATTTTAACAATATTCTCGGTGGTATCATCGGCTTCACCGATATGGCGCTGATCCAGGTTACTCCGGACACCGATCTCCACAATAATCTTCTCCATATCCGACAGGGGGGCAGAAGGGCCGCTGATCTCGTTCAACAGATTCTGACCTTCAGTCGTCAATCCGCCGAAGAAAAGGTGCCGGCTATGATGGCTCCGTTGATCAAGGAAAGTCTGAGATTAATGCGAGCCACCCTGCCCTCGACTATTGCCATCATTCAGGACCTTAAGGCAACTGATGCGCAAGTACTTGCGGCTCCGGTACAAATTCAACAGGTTGTGATGAATCTCTGTGCCAATGCCTTTTATTCCATGCGTGAACAGGGCGGCCAGCTTACCATCCAGCTTCAGCGAATATCCCTCTCCAAGGATAGAAAAGGATCAGAACACACCGGTTCATGGGTATCTCTGGTCGTTCAGGATACCGGCAAAGGCATTGACAGTGATGTCATTCATCATATTTTTACCCCTTTCTTTACGACCAAAAAACCTGGAGAAGGAACAGGGATGGGGCTCAGTGTCGTCCATGGTATCGTTCGGGAACTGGGAGGCGAAATCTCTGTGCAATCCAGTCCTGGTGAAGGAACCACTTTTACCGTGCTGCTTCCGGAAACCGAAAACAGGGCCAATGGTCTCTTGAAAAGCAGCGAAGATCCGCTTCCCATAGGAAGCGAACATATCCTGGTTGTGGATGATGAAAAGGAAATCCTGGAAACCTGCCGGATGATGCTCAATCATCTGGGGTATACCGTCACCATTACAAGTGATCCAGATAAGGTTCTCGATCTAATCAAAAACTCTGAAAAAAAAGTCGACCTGGTCTTCACCGACCAGACCATGCCTAAGCGAACAGGTATCCAGTTGATCAAAGATATTCATCAATTATACCCTGATATGCCGGTTATTTTATGCACCGGATATTCCGATCGATTGAATTCACAAATAGCCAGGGATGCCGGGGCCGATG
>SKJK01000288.1 GCA_007121995.1 Desulfobulbaceae bacterium | reverse complement strand
GTCAGGGTGTAGGTTCTAATTTTGCGATTGTCTTTGATGCGTTTAAAATTGATTTCGAGCCCGCATGTCGGGGGGCAAAGTTTGGGGAAATACTGATTAATCTGGGCGACCCGGCCGCCAAAGTAGGAGTTTTTCTCAATCAGAAAAACGTCATTGCCGACTTCGGCCGCTTCGAGTGCAGCGGTAAGACCACTTATACCGCCACCCACAACCAGTACCGCACCATTGCCTGCAGTGTCACTCATGCCAAACCTCCATAACTGCTGGTATTGATGAAAGGTGATTTCTGGTTCAATTAAACTGAAAAGAGAAAAAATACTTCATCTTTCAGTTCAACTCAAACAAAATCACTGCTGCATACAAAAAATCTCCAGACCCCCGAGGGGGCCTGGAGATTTCTTTTACCGTTAACTCAACTTCCTCTTGGAATTAGATCCAAGGTTCGGTTTCGACGATGTTAACGCAGTCGACCTTTTCACATTTCCACTCTTTAGTTTTAGGATCAAAGGTGGAGTTGACGAAGACTTTCCAGTTCTCGTCGTCACAACTCGGGAAGTCAGAGCGATAGTAGAATCCTGGATAACGGGATTCCTTACGGAACTCGATGTGACGGATATGGGTCTCAACGCACCAGATACGGTGGTAGTTTTCCCAGGCACGAAGAAGTTCGTGCAGGTCGCCGGCTGCCATCTTCTCGGCATCTTCACGCATCATCTGGAGGAGATCCAGACAGATGTTGAGCAGTTTGCCAGAAGTCATGTAGTAGGTAGCGACGCCACCACCATACTCGTCGGTGGCCTTCATCAAGCGCATCATCAGACCAGCGGGCTTGACATAGTGCGGATTGACGTCTGCAGCGGTGGATGCATCCTTGAACTCGTGATACAGCTTGACCGGTGCGTACACTTCGTCTGCCAGCTCCTGTGCGGTCTGCGCCAACTCAGGCTGGAAGTCTGCATTGTCACGGCAGTACTTGACCATCTGCTTGGCACAGATACGACCTTCCGCGTGAGATCCGGAGGAAAATTTGTGACCTGAAGCACCTACACCGTCACCGGCAGTAAACAGTCCGTTGACCGTGGTCATACGGTTATAGCCCCATTTGTACTGATGGGAGCGGGGACCGTCTATTGCAGGAACCCAGTCTTCTTCCGGTCCGGAGGTCCAGATGCCACAGCAACCGGAGTGTGATCCCAGCATGTAGGGTTCTGTAGGCATGATTTCGGAACCAACTTTCTCCGGCTCGATGTTCATACCAGCCCACAGTCCAGCCTGACCAACGGACATATCGAGGAAGTCTTCCCACGCCTCGGACTCAAGGTGTTTCCAGAACTTCTTCACTGATTTCTCGTCATTGCCGGCAGCGCGCATATCATCCAAGAACGCATTCAGAGCAACCTCGGTGGCCATATAGATCGGGCCACGACCAGCCTTGAGCTCGTTGATCATCAGATGGTTACGCAGACAGGTCGGGGTGACCGGGGAACCGCCGTACGGCATGTATTTGCCAAGTTCTTCCTTGACGTCCGGGCTGTTGGCATAGAATTCGCCCAAACCATTCTGTACCTTGGCCTTGAACAGAAGGAACCAGGCACCTACAGGCCCATAACCATCTTTGAAACGCGCCGGGGTGAAGCGGTTTTCCATCATGGTCAGGGTTGCACCGACCTGAGCACACATGGTGTAAGTGGACCCAGCGTTCCATACCGGATACCAGGCACGCCCTTTACCCTCACCGGTAGACCGGGGACGGAAGATGTTGACCGCACCGCCGCAGGCGACCATTGCGGTTTTACATTTGTAAACGTGCACTTTGTTTTCGCGGGTGGAAAAACCAACCGCACCGGCGATGGTATTTTCTTTGTTCTTATCAAGCAACATCTTGACGATAAAAACACGCTCATGGATGTTTTCCTCGCCCAGAGCCTTCTTGGCCGGCTCGGCAACGATGCATTTATATGACTCACCGTTGATCATGATCTGCCATTTACCGGTTCGTACAGGAGTACCTCCTTCACGAAGGGTTTTGGCAGGTTTGGCACCGTCGAGGTTGTGACCGTGCTCGTCTTTCTTCCAGATGGGCAGGCCCCATTCTTCAAACAGCTTGACTGACTCGTCCACGTGACGACCGAGATCATAGATAAGGTCTTCACGGACAACGCCCATCAGATCGTTGCGCACCATCTTGACATAGTCTTCGATGGCGTTTTCACCGATGTAGGTATTGATGGCAGAAAGACCCTGGGCGACCGCACCGGAACGCTCAAGAGAAGCCTTATCCACCAAGATGACTTTCAGTCCTTCCGGGGCCCATTTGCTGATTTCGAATGCGGTTCCGCAAGCAGCCATACCTCCACCAACGATCAACACATCACATTCGTGCTCTGCGATTTCCGGCGTGATAACAGCTGCTAGCTCGCCTTTCGGCTTGTTAGGTAATGCCATATTTTTATCTCCTGATGTAGTATTTTAAAATATTATCTCAGTTCTTCACCAGCTTGGAACTAACTCAGGCCAGCTTGGCGGGGGTGGGCAGATTGCTTTCGAGCAGCAAACATTCATCGTCAAGATTCGCTCCTCTTTCGCCCGGATACTCGTTGGCAGCGCCCTCAGCCGTTGTCCGGATGGGGAACTTGAAGCGCTTCATCTGACCGTTCCGGAATTTGACAGTCCACATGATGGAGTCAGAAGAACGCATAGGATGCACCTGGCCTCCCATCGGAACAAAGTCGTCATAGCCGCGCACGAATATGGCACCCTGCGGACAGATCTTGACACAGGAGTAACACTCCCAACATGCATCGGGCTCCTGGTTGTAGGCCTTCATCTCCTGTACATTCAGGACCATCAGGTCATTAGGGCAGATGTACATACAGGCGGTTTTGTCGCCACCTTTGCAACCATCACATTTTGCAGGTTCTACGTAACTTGGCATTAAACTACCTCCTCACTTGAATTTTCCATTATGGCTTCCAAACCGGAAAGCCCATAATCTTTTGCTTCTTGATGCAAGAATAACGAATACGCACTGCTGATAATCCATCCGTTTTTCGCCTCGACCAGTTTTGGAGCAACGTACATTTTCCATGTCTTTCCAAACAGTTTACAAACAAACAAAAAATGAACAACCACTCATTTTGGATCGTGAACATCTTTTAATTTGTAGCCCTTTCAAAGTCAAGAAAAATCGTCAAAACAACCCTGAACAGCAAAACTTAATAAAAGCATCAGAATTATGGATATATTTTATCTACAACCTCGACAAGCGCGGAAAAACAGACCTGGCATGCCGCTTTCGATGGCTGATGGACTGGCGTTCCCTTTGTTTACGCATCATCGGTATACGCGGAACGGGCCAGGACTTCGCGTGGTCGAGAGCCATCCGCCGGACCAACGATTCCTTCTTTTTCCATGATTTCAATCATCCGGGCGGCTCGGTTGTACCCAACCCGCAATCGGCGCTGAACCATAGAGATCGAAGCCTGCCCGGTTTCCGTGACCACGGCCACGGCCTCGTCATATTTTTCATCATAGGGTTCACCATCCGGTTCCACACCCGCGGACTCCTCTTCCACAACCTGAAGAACGGTTTCATCATACTCAGCCGTCCCCTGTTGTTTAAGAAAAGAAACAATTCGCTCGGTTTCCTGCTCGGAAATGAAAGCACCATGAATCCGCTGCAATTTAGCCGCTCCGGGAGGCAGAAAAAGCATATCCCCCATGCCGAGAAGATGTTCGGCACCGGAGCCATCGAGAATGGTCCGTGAGTCGACCTTGGACGAAACCTTAAAGGATATCCTGGTAGGAAAATTCGCCTTGATCAAACCGGTAAGCACATCGACGGAGGGACGTTGCGTGGCAAGAATGATATGCATGCCGGCCGCTCTGGCCATTTGTGCCAGCCGGGCAATAGAGGTCTCCACATCTTTTGACGCCACCATCATCAAATCGGCGAGTTCGTCGACAATAATGACGATATACGGTAATTTTTCTTCCGCAACCTGGTTGTAGGAGGCAAAGGATTTCACCCGTTTTACTTCCAGCAGACGGTAGCGTCGTTCCATCTCACGAACCGCCCAGAGCAGGGCCCGAGATGCCATTTTCGCTTCAACGACCACCGGGTGGAGGAGATGGGGAATATCATCGTACATGGACAATTCAATCCGTTTGGGATCGATCATCAACAACCGAACCTCGTCCGGAGGAGCTTTGAACAGGATCGAGGCAATAAAAGCATTGATGGCCACCGACTTACCGGCCCCGGTTGCGCCAGCGATGAGCAAATGCGGCATGCGGACCAGGTTGGTGATAACTGGCCTGCCGATGACATCGAATCCCAACCCCAGGCTGAGCATGGATGATGCGTCCCGATATTCGGGCGTCATGAGAATATCACGCAGGTACACAGTTTTGCGGACTGGATTGGGAATTTCGATACCAATGGCCGCCTTGCCGGGAATGGAGCCGACAATACGCACTCGGTCAACCTTGAGGACCATGGCCAGGTCGTCGGCCAAAGTGACGATCTTGTTGATCTTGACCCCGGGTGCCGGAGAAAACTCATAGGTGGTCACCACAGGTCCCGGCGAGATACCGGCAACAGCTCCCTGTACACCAAAATCCTGAAGTTTAGCTATTAAGGTATCACTGACCTCGTAATAATGCTCCCGACTGATCTCAACATCACTTTGATCGCCAGAATCCAGCAAGGAAAGTGGCGGCAAACGAAAAGCGCCACGCCCGGATGATTTTCGAATACCTTCCTCCTTGCCGGCATCCTCAATTCGAACTCTGGGAACCGGTTCGTGCACAGCGGGGACCACAAATGGCTCGGAGTTCGATGTCTTGCTTTCTTTGCCCCTCACCCGTCCGGCCGGAACAGATGCCTTGCTTTTTTTTGCCAACGGGGCAGGTTCGCTGTTTTCTCCGGGGCCTTTATCCTGTTCTCTAACCTGCTTTCGCGCTAATAATCGAAATATCCCGAAAGGGGAAAATCTGACAGTGGCCATCAGTGAAAAAATCAGTAACAACCCAAGCAAGAGGGCAGTACCCACCGCACCGAGATAGCTATTGATGAAGGTCCAGATCAGGACACCGAGATAACCGCCCGGGGCGATAAATTCCTTGGGAAACAACAGGTGATCAAAGGCACCCAACAGACCCGCGGAACTGAGCATGATCCCGGTGACGCCGATGACGATAGCGGGAAGGCGCCTGCCTTGTGGGCGGGAGAAAAGAACCGAGCCTGCGGCATAGCCGAGAATACAGACCGGAAGAACAGCAATAAGCCCGAGAAATGAAAAAAGATACCAGGCAGTGTAAAAACCAAAAGAGCCGCACCAGTTGTCGACCGGTTGCTGAAGATGCGGCTCAGGCCCCAGAAGGGGCTGAGAATAGCTGACCAGACAGGTCAACAGGAAAAGAGCCATAAACAGCAGCAGGAGGGAAAAGGCTTCCTGCTGCTTCCTGTTTCGAGGTATTGGTTCGGTTGCAGTCATGGGTGGTGGTGTTGTCACGTATTCCAGAGCCGGCTACCATTTCGATATCATATCATTTTCATGGGAGTGATTCGATGTCGGGCGTGCCGGCCCAGGCATATAAACCTTCACATGCCCGGTCGCCGGACCGAAACCCTAAAACCGCCCAGCGTAGATCGATGACCCGACTTTGACCGGAGCGGCATCAGCCGGTGGAAATGTTTCGGAGTTCGATTCGACTGCGTCCAAGGCAACCTGGCTCACAAGTTTCAGCGTTTTATCGCGGTGCGGACTGGACGGCATCAAGAATGCCGTTGATAAAGGACACTGAATCGTCAACGGAATATCGCTTGGCGATCTCCAGTGCCTCATTGATGGCCACCTGGGCCGGTGCATCATCCGTATATCGCATTTCGAAAATGGCAATGCGGAGAATGTTGCGGTCGACCAGAGACATACGCTCGACCCGCCAATTATGGGAATGGTCAGCTAAAAGCGCATCAACTGTCTCCAGGTTTGCGCAGATTCCCATGATCAGGTGGCGTGCGTACTCCAGAGACTTGCGATTGAAATCAAACAGATGGCAGAATGTATCCAAGTCGGCTGCCACTGCCTCCGGTGTATAGACCTGCTCCTGGAAATCACGACTGAAAAGAAACTGCAGGGCCAGTTCCCGTGATTGACGACGAATACCCATGCAACCCCTACTGGAATATCACGGCAAAGCCAGAGTTTAACGTCTCGCGGACGCTTTATCACTTGAAAATGATGCTACTGGATCACTTTTACCAGGTTGATCATTTCCACAGCGGCCATAGCCACATCCGCACCCTTGTTACCGGCTTTGGTACCAGCCCTTTCAATGGCCTGCTCAATGGACTCAGTGGTCAGCACACCGAACAAGACAGGAATGCCGGCATCCAACATGACCTGAGCGGTCCCTTTGGCCACCTCGCCGGCGACATACTCGAAATGCGGGGTGGCACCACGGATAACCACGCCGAGGCAGATGACAGCATCATATCGACCGGATTTGGCCATTTTCTGGGTCACCAGCGGTATTTCAAAAGCACCGGGTACACGTGCGACATCAATATCGCCGGTATCTACACCGGAGCGGACCAGCGTGTCGATGGCCCCTTCAAGGAGCTTTTCAGAGATAAAGGAGTTAAATCGGCTGACAATAATCCCAATTTTATGTCCGCGTCCCTGCAGATTTCCTTCAAGATATGTGATCATGCTTGTACCTGTATGTTCACCCTTGCTCAGCACTGTCCAGTTCGATACAGATCAAACTACTACCCGGGTGGAGGGTAACCGCCAGTTTGTTCGAAATCGGCTGAAGCGTGTGCAGCAATGATGGTTGAGGTGATATATAATTTTTATTCACGATGTGCGCTCAATGACCGAAAATTACCCACCAGACGTCACGGGTCTCTGGTGATGCTTCCCATGGGCATCTCTCCGTAGAGCTCAAGCAAATGTCCCAGTTTGTCGCGCTTGGTTC
>SKJK01000027.1 GCA_007121995.1 Desulfobulbaceae bacterium | reverse complement strand
GTGGACACCACCAGGGCCAGGCGGACATCATGGCGAATGATCTCTTCGTTGTCCAGGGCGGCCCGGTAGGCTCCCACCGGAGTCAGGGTGATTTCGAGGCCATCCTGACCGTATTGTTGCACAAGCTCCCGGCCGGTTTCAGCGAAGAAATGGGCCAGTTGACGCGCTGAAGCGGTATCGGTTCCGGCTGCCGTCGGTTTGGCGGTCACCAGAAGATGACGACCGTCATTGGCAAGAAGATGGCCCTTGTACAGGGTGGCCCCAGGTGCCGGGGTCAGTGGCAGCATGCGGGCCAGAACCAGGTCTTTGAGGCCAAGGGGGTCTGCGGCGATGAAAGCCGCCTGGCCGATGCTCTCCAGCCCGGTCATTGTGGTCAGCAGATGGTGCAGACGTTGGCGGATCGCCTGGTCTTCCAGGAGGGGGGCGACAAGATGTTCCAGATCCTGCCGAGAAAAGAGCCGCGGCAGGTCGCGGACAATGTGATGCGCCAACTCCGGAATCAGGACACTGACATCATCCAGACCCGTAGTCGTAAACAGGCCGCTGGATTTCATTCTGGCCAGCAGCAGATCTCCACAGGCCACCAGGATATCCGGCGCTTCACGGTTGATCATGATGTCCACCGCCACCTGGTCATGGATGGGATGGTTGTGGAGGATCTTCAGGGCATCGTCAATGATCTGCTGGTCACTCGGCAATGATTTGATCACATCGGTATCAATGTGCAGGCGGGTCAGCCCCAGCAAGGCAAAACAGCTGATAACGACCCCGACCAGGAGGAGCAGGGGCAGGTTGATACCGGTTTTTTTCATGAAAAAAGTATTAATTCAAGCAGATAAAGATGAGGGCAACGGCAATAAGAAGGTGCAGGCCGAGGACGAGCACCTTATTGTTCTGATACAGTTCGTTGCCTTTTTGAATGCAGGCCAGACCACCCAGCAGGTTCCGGATCCTGTCCAGAATCGCTGTCCTGTTATCACTGGTGGTGCGGCGTTGAAAAGCGCACATGGGTGCCAGGGCAAAAAAATCTGTACCAGAGCGGCGCAGCATCTCGTCAAAGGGGATCCCGGCCCACTCTGTGGCAACGATTCGGGCGGCAAAGGGGCGGTTGAGGGCATAGGCGTGAGCCAGGCAACGGTACTGTATCCGTGCCAGGGATCGACCCTTGATAAGCGTACTGCCGTTGGTGATGCAACCGAGGAACAATGCGTCCCATGCACTGTGTTCGCGGAGAAAAAGGGCGGCATCGGCCACATCCTGCCCGGTAAAATTCCGAAAAAGGATATCATCCTCAAAAATCAGAACATGCCGGCCGTCGTTTGCCAGTCCCTTGCGCAGGCAGTGTAGATGCGACTGATAGATACCCCGCTCCGGATTCTGGGTATCTTTGCGGGCAACATGGAACTCGACCCTGTCCGCCAAGCCAACCAGGGAGAACTGGCGCTGTGCCTCGCGCCTCCTGTCGGGTCGACAATCCAGCGTGATGCAAAAAATAGTGTCAAAGAAATCCCAGCAGTGCTGCGTTGTCATGGTCTCTCGGTCTGCTCTCGTCTTGCCACGCATGGAAGGATGGAATATATTGTGTTTGTCATCTTGCACCTGCAACCCGGTGAACGTTTACCGAATACGAGCAACAAACCCAGTGAAACGTATCGGAAGAAAAATCATCCTTTCGTGCGCGGCACGACCTTTCGTGCGCTCGGCTCTTGCCGAACGGGCCGATCTCAGTGCTTTCCGCGAAAAACCAACCCCCATGATTATCGCCGGTGTCCTGGCCATCGGGCTCAGCTTTCTCCTTGGTTGGCCGGCAATTACCGCCCTGGGTATTGTGGCGATTAAACTGAAGCAACCCTGGATTGCCGTGATTGGTGGTCCGATGATGTACGGAATTTCACACCTGGTTTTTCTCCTCGGGATGTATCTCTCCGGCGCTCTCTATACCTGGATATTCTGTCGCTGGCTGGTGCGCGTCACCATGGAGTGGGCATTGATATGGGTTTCAGTCGACGGGCAACGTGATGCGTAGACTTTGCGGGTGTGTCTTGCTGCGGTCACACCCAGTCGCGGAATTATAACTATATTGTCCCCTTGAACCTGCGTCAATCCATGCCCCCAGGGTTTTGCAGCAGCACCTGTTTCAAGGGGTCTGCCGGTCAAGTCGCATTGTCCGCGTCCAAGGCGGTGGTTTGATCCGGCCGCCACTGACATCCCGCATCCGCAATCCCTGCACCTGTTCCCGCACCTGTTTGTCTTGGTCAAGAATTACCAGATCATACAATAGTTCGTCCATAGCACGACTCTGCTGATAAACTTCCACATGGTAGTGTTCACCGGCCTCGGTGGGACGACTGATCGTTCGCGACGCAAATCCCACTGGAAAGGGAACGAAATCGACCTGCAGTTGCCCATGCACACAGGCTGCATGCATGGCACCGTCCAGGGGAAAGGGCGAGCCGAGCAGCGCCGGCGAAGTTATCGTCGGGGTTTGACCCGCTGCCAGTACCTTGCCTCGGGCACTCTTTCCTTTCAGGGTGAGTCGCTCCACCAGGGTTTGGAAACTTGGACCAAAGGGGATCAGTTGGCGGTAAATGTCCGTGGCGGCAAGATCCACTCCAACCTGGTCCGGGCAGGCAGGATCCGGAGCAGTGACGCGGACTGGTGGCGGAGGTTCGGCGCCGAAAAGCAGTTCACAATGCTGGATTGTTCTGGCCAGGGTCGCGCGTTGACTGCGGGTCTGCAATCGGGCAAGGACGGCTCCGTTGTCCTGCAGTTCCAGTTCCACCAGGATATCTATGCGGGGTGTTCCGGGCGGGATCTCCAGAAACCTGAGGAAGCGGGCTCCGGTCATGGCATTGATAGCCACGGTCGGCCAGGTTTCCTGAACCTGGACGGCCAGAAGTTCCATGGCCGTCACCGCCGGCAAAATGATTCTGCCGCCGAATCGATGATCGCTCAGCCAGGAAGGAAGTGCGACCTGGACCAGGGAACGTCGGAGGGGCATCAGGTGGGAAACTGCTGCCAGAGGGAGATGGTCCTGGCATCGATTTCCACTGGTATACCATTGGAGTTGACCGCGCAGTGCAGGGTGTACCCTGTGCAGACAATCTCACCGTTATCTTCCCGGGTGATCAGATAATCGAACTGGACCTTGACCAGTTCCATGCGGGCTGGACGGGTATGAATGTACATGAGATCATCGTAGAAGAGCGGTGAGTGATAATTGAGTTCGGTCTTGATGATCGGGTAGATGTAGCCGCTCTCTTCGATCTGTTTGTAAGGATAATCAGCTTCGCGCATCAGACAGGCCCGACCGAATTCGAAGTACCGCAAGTAATTGGCGTGGTACACGACCTGGGAGCGATCGGTATCCACGTACAAGGTGCGTAATGCACACCGGTGCCAGACCAGACCGCTCTTGGTGTCGCGGACATAGGCCGCTTGGTCCAACTGTTCAGGAACAAAGGGTTTGGGACGCATTAGAGACCTCTGAAGACAAGACAGCAGTTGGTGCCGCCAAAACCAAAGGAGTTGGAGAGGAAAAATTCGTGGGCATGGGCACGGGCCGTGTTCGGGACCACGTCGAGATCGACCAGTTCTGGATCCGGGATGTGGTTGACCGTTGGCAGGACCAGTTGGTGGCGCATGGCTTCGATGCCGAGCGTTGCCTCGATGGCGGCCGAGGCCCCCAGGGAATGACCGACCTGCGATTTGTTGGCCGAAATCGGCAGCCGGGCCAGATGATGGCCGAAGACTGTGCGCAGGCACTGGGCCTCGGTGGCATCGCCGGTGGGGGTTGAGGTGCCGTGTGCATTGACCGCGCCGATATCATCGGCACTGATTTCCGCGTCGTCAATGGCGTCCTGCATGGCCTGGGTGACTGTGGCCGCGTTGGGTCGGGTGAAGTGGTGCGCATCCGAGTTCCACCCCACACCCACTACTTCCGCCCGGGCCGCCAGCCCATGCGTCCGGGCCGCTTCCTCCGCCGCCAGCACCAGAACCCCGGCACCTTCGGCAAGGACAAAGCCTTTGCGATCAAGGCTGAATGGCCGCGAGGCCTGAGTGGGATCCCCATGGGACCGGTCTTTAGGGCCTACCTTGATGGTGGCGAGCATGTTGGCAAAGCCGAGGATGATTTCCGGGATGAGACAGGTCTCGACTCCACCGACCAGGGCGAAATCGCAATCACCGTCGCGGATCATCCGTGCCCCGAGACCGATGGCGTGATTGCCGGAGGCACAGGCACCCTGGGGGGAAAAGATCGGTCCGGTAAATCCGAGCAGCATCCCTGCTTTGCCGGCGGGGAGGTTGGCACAGAGATTGGGAAGCAGGTAGGGACTGACCTTAAGCGGTCCCCGTTGGGTGTAATTATCCATGGCGACGCGGTAGGCGTCGGAACCATTGAGAGCTGAGCCGATCAGGCAGGCAGTTCTCGGGCCGGTATCGTCGGTCATCTCCAGGCCGGCGTCCTCAAGGGCCTGTCGGCAGGTCTCCATGGTGAGAAAAACATAGTCAGCATTCCACAGGGACGCGTCCTTACGGCTGACATAGGAAAGGTCGGCTGGGTTCCATTCCGGGATTTCGCCTACCACCTGGCTGCGGGTTTCAACCGTACATCGGGACAGGTGGCGAAATCCGGCCCGGCCGGCCACGGCCCCTTCCCAGGTGCGGGCAAAGGTGTTTCCCAGGGCGGTGGCGGCGGCATAACCGATCACCACCACTTTTCTGTTGCGTGGCGCCCTCATGTTGTTCCTAGTGGTCTCCTCAGGTTATCTTTCGCTGATTTTTCTGAAAACTGCACAGGCATTGCAACCACCGAAGCCAAAGGCATTTTTGAGGACATGCTCCTGGATGAGCGTCCGCTGTCCTTCGGCAACACAGTCAAGTTCCATGTTCGGATCGGGGCGATAATTGATGGTCGGCGGCAGGCAATTTTCCTCCATGCCCCGCAGGGTGAAGATGGTTTCCAGGGCGCTGGAAGCCCCCATGGCATGGCCGATCAGAGATTTATTGGCACTGACTGGTGGCAGGTGGGTTCCGAAGACCTCACAAAGAGCGTCATACTCCACCTGGTCGCCTACCTTGGTGGAGGTGGCATGGGCATTGACCGCGGCGATATCAATGCCGCTGACCCCGGCATCGGACAGGGCCTCGCTGATGCAGCGCTGGATGCTGTCCATGTGGGGCATAACAAAATGATGGGCATCAGAGGTCATGCTCCAACCGGCCAGTTCAATGGGGGATGCAAGGCCGTGGGCTGTGGCGAATTCCCGGGTAGCTAGAATGATCGCTCCGGCCCCCTCGGATGGGACGAAACCGCGGCGGTCGATGGAAAAGGGGCGGCTTGCCCGTTCCGGCGCTTCATGTTCCTGGCCTCTGGTCGGGTTGTAGGCACCATTCATGGTATGGAATCCGGCCACGATCGGTTCCACCAGCGGGCAGTCCACCGCGCCGCAGATTACGACATCGGCCCGGTCCTGGGCCAGCAGCATGGCACCGACGAGCAGGGAGGTCAGGCCGGTGGCGCAGGCGGTGATGGTGGCCAGGATCGGGCCCCGGGCTCCGGTCTGGATGGCAATCTTGCCACCCACCATATTGATACAGGAATTGGGATTGGCATAGGGATGGGGCAGCCGATGTTCTTCCCGCATTTTTCGGTCCGAAGCCAGGACCGCATCTAGACCACCCACCGCTGAACTGTAGGTCACCGCCACCCGATCAGCGATGCCGGCGTCGATGTCCAGGCCGCTCCTTTGCAGAGCACGGGCCACCGAGAGCATACCGTACTTAAAAATGGGTGAATGCCAGGCAGCCTGGTGCCGGGCACTGAGAAAGGGGTATGGTTCCTGGTCGATGTCCGGTAATTGACCGGCAACGCGCACCGGAAAATCAGGCTGCAGGGGAAAGCGGGTCAGGGGCCCGACACCGCTGGTCCCTGCCAGGGCTCGGCGCCATTGGGTCTCCAGGTCGTTGCCCAGGGGGGAAACGGCATCGTAACCGATTACCACCGCTTTTTTACTGTCCAGGGTCCCCACACGCAGCTACCAGGGGATGAAGCGGTACAGCTTGGCAAACATCTCGTAGACCTCAATCCAGTTCTGGAGATCTTTGGAGGAGGCCATGTGAGCCCGTTTGTTGACCATGACCCAGCTCATATGGGCAGCACCGTCCTTGCAGGTTGAACAGTCCCGTGTTTCCGAAGTGCAGCAGCGGTGCATGGTTGCAAGATCCGAGGCCCAGCGGATGAAGTTGGTCAGCCGTTTGGGTCCGGGAACACGTCGATCCAGGGGGGCGGTGACCGAAGGGCACTCCAGCCAGCCAAAAGTTCGTCCACACATTTCACCGGTGGTGATGATACGGTGATAGTATTTCGAGGAAATAACCGTGTTTGGATACCGGTCGAGCATCTCGTCCATTTCTACCCGTACGGCTTCCAGTTCAGCTGGTTGCCAGGAAAATCCGTCTACGCCTTCGTCGTTGGAGAGCAACTGCATATGGACCTTCAGGCCGACGTCTCTGATCTTGGTGATGATCTTCTCTGTTTTGCCCAGTTGTTTGGGCGTGATGGTGTAGAGGTAGTAGGCATGGGGATCGCCGCCATAGTGGTTGCTGGAGATTTTGAAGGTATCCTGGCCCCGTAAGATTTTTTCATCCTTCTCGTCGCCCCACAGACTGATGCCCACGGTCAGGTCCGGGAAACGCTCCCGGTCCACCTTGATGAGACCGTTGGTGGCGCAGAAAGTGGACAGCCGCTGGTAAAAGGCTTCAATCCGATCGGGGCACAGGGTTGGTTCGCCACCGATGAGGATGGCCAGATTGACACCGCGAGCCACCTCACGTTCAATAAAAGCGTGCCATTGGTTGATATCTTTTTCTTCGGCAGCGGCTTTGTGCTCGTTGGAGGAGAAAAAGAAGCAGCCTTTGCAACGCAGGTTGCAGCGGTCAGTGACATCATAGATGGAGCTGCGGATGTTGAGTTTGGATATTCGTTTG
>SKJK01000074.1 GCA_007121995.1 Desulfobulbaceae bacterium | reverse complement strand
GCGCCAGGAGAAGAAAGAGCAGGATGCCGGTACAGACCAACAGAAAAAGAACGTTGTAGAGGATATGCTTTTGTCGAGTGGTCATGAATCCTTTGTCGGATAAAAAAATCGTTCAGGAACGAAAAACCGATTCTACTCTGCCATTTCCAGGACTCGGAAATCAAGAAGTTTCCAACGAAAGAGCAGAACCATAATATCCATCAGCACCGCGCAGAGACGGGGATCCCTGCCCGCCATGTGGAGGAGTTGCTGGTGGCGCCGGTGCTTTTTCAGTATACCAGCCATTTCAGCAACTGCATTATTTGAGTCAAGAATCATGTTGGCTACGGCCTTACCGGAGACCAGGGCCGGATAAATCCCTTCGCCGGTGACAGCAGATGCCAGTCCCGCGGCGTCACCCACCAACCAGATACGCCCGAATCGTACACCCTGATAATCAAAATTGACCCGACCGGCGCGGATTGCGCCAGTGTCAAGCTCAAACCCCTGGTCAGCAGACCATGCAAGTAACCGTTGCTTGAGAACCGGTGCAGGCAGAACCGGGCCGCCGATGTAAGCCCCGATGGATATGGTTTCTGCGTGAGGGAATATCCATCCGTATCCATAGCGGAACCGGTCGGTTCGCAAGTGCCATTCCATCCGCTCAGCCCGGTGAGGGAGCATACAGTTCAGGCCGATCCCCATGGCGGTCGATTGCAGACCTGCAAAACGCCGAACCAGCGAATTCGAGCCGTCGGCGCCCACCAAGTGTTCAAAATGCACAGCTATCTGTCGTCCCGGCCCGGTTTCGATCAAGGCCTTCCCATCGCTCAAGCTATGCACCCGGGCACCAGTGAGGAGGGTCACTCCCATGCTCCTGGCCTCATCCGCCATCCACTGTCCCAGTCGCTTCCGGTTGACTGTGGCGACGATTGGATTCTTCTCGACCAGGGTGACATGCTGCCTGCGGGTAAAGATATGCTGTTCCGGAAAGGCCCGCTCAATCAAATCGGGCGGAACCAACCTGATCAGCCCCCCCCAGGTGATGCCACCGGCACACACCTTGTCGCCAACAGTCGTTCTGCGTTCCGCCAACACCACCTTAGCCCCGTGTCTGGCCAGATGAGTTGCACAGGCCAGCCCGCCCGGGCCAGCACCGACGACCAGTATTTCCGTTTTTTCCTGCATGCGTTTTGCTTCCTTGTTGCCAAAAAAAGAACGGCACTATGGTTGTAAACCCTGACCGGATGAAAAGACATGGCTGCATATAATACGCTTTTGCTGTTTGTTTGACCATTTTTTAAAGCGGTTGAAAACAGTATACAAACAATCCCGATTGCGGATCAGAAAATATCTCCCCGGTTGCAGGGGTGCTGGGAAGGTACTATGGTAGCATGGTGCCATGATCGCTACCGAGAGCAATTTTCAATCTTCCTTATCAACTTTAATATTACAGGGTATCCCATTGAGTGTAGATAAAAAAGAAACGTTTCTTAAAGACTATATGCCTCCAGCTCACCTGGTGGATTGTATTGATTTACTGATAGAACTCGACCCTCGTACCACCAGGGTCCATGCCTGCCTGCATTGTCGGCCCAACACCAACCACCCCCAACCACTGGTGCTCAACGGTGAACAACTGGAATTGGTTCAGGTTGCCCTGGATGGTGTTGTCCTCACGCCGGATCGTTACAGCTTTGCTCACGGTCAACTGGAAATTCCCGCAACACCGCATGCACCGTTTAAAGTGGAGATCGATACAATTATCAATCCTCAGGACAATACTGCTTTGGAGGGTTTATACCTTTCTTCCGGCAATTACTGCACCCAGTGCGAGGCCGAGGGATTTCGCACCATCACCTGTTTTCCTGATCGACCTGATGTCATGGCAATCTTCACCACCACAATCATCGGTGAGAAATCAACCTGCCCAGTGCTGCTCTCCAACGGTAATCTCATGGACAGCGGCGATTTGGATGATGGTCGTCATTTTGCCGTCTGGCATGATCCCTACCCAAAGCCCTGTTACCTTTTTGCCCTGGTGGCCGGTAATCTGGTGTGCGTCAGTGACAGCTTTATCACTCAGTCCGGTCGGGACATCGCTCTACACATTTATATTGAAGAACGGAACCGGGAAAAATGCGAGCATGCCATGCGTGCGCTGCAAAAAGCCATGCGCTGGGATGAGGAGCGGTTCGGTCGTGAATATGATCTCGATACATACATGATCGTCGCAGTCGACGACTTCAACATGGGGGCCATGGAAAACAAGGGGCTCAACGTCTTTAATTCCAAATATGTTCTTGCCCTTCCTGAAACCGCGACAGACATCGATTACGAAGGGATCGAGGCCGTGATTGCCCATGAGTATTTCCATAATTGGACCGGCAATCGCATCACCTGCCGCGACTGGTTCCAGCTCAGCCTCAAAGAGGGGTTGACCGTATTCCGGGACCAGGAGTTCACCGCCGATACCATCTCACGAGCAGTGAAGAGGATCCAGGACGCCAATATCATCCGTTCCTTCCAATTTCGCGAGGACAGCGGCCCCATGGCCCATCCGGTGCGGCCGTCTTCTTTTGTTGAGATCAATAATTTTTACACACTCACCGTCTACAACAAAGGAGCCGAAGTTATCCGCATGCTGCATACTTTGCTCGGTCCGGAAACCTTTCGACTGGGCATGGACCTGTATTTTCAGCGACATGATGGCCAAGCCGTGACCTGCGATGACTTTGTCGCTGCCATGGAATCTGCCTGGGGCCGTGATCTGAGCCAGTTCAAACTTTGGTACAGCCAAGCGGGCACTCCTGAATTGACCGTCCAATCTACTTATGACCACGATACGCAGCAATTGACTCTGAATGTTGAACAGACCTGCCCCCCAACCAGGGAAAACTCAGAAAAAAAACCGTTCTTCATGCCCTTGGCCATAGGACTGCTCGATGATCAGGGCCGGGAGATCCCTCTTGAACCATCCTCATCGTTCCCTTGTGGCACTGTGCTGACCCTGACGGACCAACAGCAGCAGTTTATTTTTTCCGGTCTTCCCTCCCCTCCTGTTGTTTCGTTTCTGCGTGCTTTTTCCGCACCGGTCCGGGTGCGTTTAGATCAGTCGGACCGGGAACTGGCCCTGCTCGTGGCCCACGACTCCGACCCCTTCAACCGCTGGGATGCGGGCCAGCGACTGACCCTCAACCATATTTTGACCCAGATCGATCGCACCAGAGAAGGGCAACACGTTACGCTGAGCGATGACCTGATCAACGGTATGCACAACCTCCTCCTCGACCGCGCCAGCGATCCCGCTTTTGTTGCCATGGCCTTGACTCTGCCTTCGGAAAACTGGATCAGTCAGCAGATGGCGGTGATTGATCCGGTGGCGGTTTTTACTGTTCGCCAGCAATTTCGCGCTCTGCTTGGCCAGCGATTGCGCCCGCAACTGGTCCAATGTTATGAAGATATGCACCTTCAAAGACCATATCAATACAGTGCCACCGACGCTGGCCAGCGGGCCTTGCGCAATTGTTGCCTCGGTTATCTGCTGGCAGTCGCCCCCAACGATACCATTGCGCCTTCCCTGCTGGAACTGGGAACACAACAATATCAAAACAGCAACAACATGACCGATACCATGGCTGCACTCAGTGCCGTGGTCAATGCCGACCTTCATGCCGGCACCGACCTGCTTGCCGATTTTTATGCCCAGTGGCAACATGACCCCCTGGTGGTGGACAAATGGCTCATCCTTCAGGCCGGTTGCACTCTGCCCGGTACCCTGGAGCGGGTCAAAACCCTGACAAATCACCCGGCCTTTACCTATAAAAACCCCAATAAAGTGCGATCCCTGATTGCCACCTTCTCCTCCACCAACCACTGTCAGTTTCATGCTGATGACGGCTCTGGTTATGCATTTCTCGCGGATCAGGTTCTCCTTCTCGACTCTCTCAATCCACAGATCGCCTCCCGGATGATCACCCCGATGACCCAGTGGCGTCGATATGATGCCCTTCGCCAACAATTGATGCACCAGCAATTGGAACGCATCGCCGAACAACCGAAACTTTCCGATGACCTGCGGGAGATCGTCGAAAAAACCATGCATTAAAACCCTTGCTCCGGCCATAATGCCGATCAACTGCAACCGATGGCCCAGCTGCATTTTTGATGAGGATAGCACCGGAACGCTGGTTAAAAAATACTTGATTTTTACGGGTACACTTTATATTATAGGATCACCTATTCAAGTGAAGGGTAATTACTTCTACTTAATATTTTTTCGTCAGCAGGAGGTTCGTTTGCCTATGAAACCAAGATATCATCAACTCTTTGCAGGATTCGTTGCTGTCATCCTGACCCTGACCGGTCTCCAGACTGTACAGGCCGCCGAGGTCAATATCTATTCCGCCAGGCAAGAACATCTGATCAAACCATTGCTCGATGATTTTTCCAAGGAAACCGACATCTCTTACAGACTCCTCACCGGGAGCGGGCCGGCCCTGCTGGAACGTCTCCGTGGTGAAGGCCGCAACAGTCCAGCCGATATCCTGCTCACCGTTGATGTCGGTAACCTGGTGGCCGCCAAACAAGCCGGCGTTCTGCAACCAGTTCAGTCTCCCCTCCTGGAAGAAAACATTCTACCGCAATACCGTGATGTTGAAGGCTACTGGTACGGATTGTCCTCCCGGGCGCGGGTTATTTATTACGATCCCGACCGTGTCGCTCCTGAGGCCATAGCACGATACGAGGATCTGGCTGCCCCGGAACTGGGGAAAATTATCTGTGTGCGCAGTTCATCAAATATCTACAATCAATCTCTGGTTGCCTCGATGATTGCTCACCATGGTGTTGAGAAAACGGAACAATGGGTGCGTGGTTTTGTCAGCAATTTTGCCCGGTCGCCTCAGGACAACGATACCGCTCAGATCCGTGCGGTAGCCAGCGGAGAATGTGCCGTGGGTATTGCCAACAGCTATTACTTCGGCCGACTGCTGGCTTCCGATGTTCAGGCAGACCAGGATGTCACCAGGAAAGTCCAGGTGATGTGGCCCAACCAGAAGGATCGAGGTGCTCACATGAACCTGAGCGGTGCCGGGGTGACGCAAAGTGCCACCAATGTTGAAGAAGCCATCAAATTATTGGAATTTCTCTCTGCGGCGCATGCACAGGAGATTTACGCCAGAGAAAATAATGAATATCCGGTGAACCCACAGGTGCCAACCAGCGGCCCGGTGGTCCAGATGGGTACCTTCAAGGCGGATGAACTCAACTTGTCTCTGATTGAAAAATACAATGCCGAGGCGGTCCGCGTCATGGATCGTGCAGGTTGGCGTTGAGTCCGGTTCCAAACCGGTCTTGTGTGAAATGGATCCGTGGTGTATTGGTACACAACGGATTCTTTTTGTTTTGAGCCGAAGGGCGGTAGGTGGAGGAGTATAGTAAAAAATGCCGCCGCACTTATAGCTTAATGACAGCGAAATATATCCAAAATAAGAGTCCAGCCACCACGGATTCAGGTAAGGAGAAATCAGGTGCGATTCTGGCTGATATTGGTTGTCGGAACAGCTCTTTTGGTGGCGACGCCGATAGTGGTGATCATGGCACACCTCTTTGTGCCTTCCCACGAGATCTGGAGCCATCTGGCGTCCACGGTCCTGCCCCGCTACGTCGCTAACTCCCTGGGGCTGATGTTGGGAGTCGGTGCTGGCACCCTTATCATCGGAGTCAGCACTGCCTGGCTGGTGACCATGACCAGTTTTCCCTGGCGTCGTTTTTTTGAATGGAGCCTGGTCATTCCCCTTGCCATACCGGCTTATGTCATCGCCTTCACGTACACCGGCCTGCTCGAGTTCGGTGGCCCGGTGCAAACCCTGCTGCGAGAAATGTTTGGCTGGCGCTCTGCCACCGAATACTGGTTTCCACAGATCCGCTCGTTGTCCGGGGCTATTGTCATGATGACCCTGGTCTTTTATCCGTACGTCTACATGCTTTCGCGGGCAGCCTTCCTGGAGCAATCTGTATGCGTTCTCGATGCCAGCAGAACCCTGGGCAAGGGTGCCTGGAGCACCTTTTTTCAGGTGGCCTTGCCGTTGGCCAGACCGGCGATTGCCGGGGGACTGGCCTTAGCATTGATGGAAACCCTGAACGATTTCGGTACGGTGGATTTTTTCGCCGTGGACACTTTTGTTACCGGTATTTATCGGACCTGGCTCGGCATGGGGCAGCCTGCGGTGGCTGCCCAATTGGGGGCAGTACTGATGCTCTTTATTCTTGCCCTGATCCTTTTGGAACGATGGTCCAGGCGAGGACGGGTCAGCCACACCACGGGCTATTATCGTCAATTGCCCAGGTTTCAACTCACCGGCGTGCGAGCTGGACTGGCCTTCACTTTCTGCCTGATCCCTGTTTTTTTCGGCTTTCTTTTACCCACCGCGGCCATGGTGATCTGGACGGTACAGACCTGGGACTTTGTTGATCTCCGCTATCTGCGCATGATGCAGACAAGCCTGGCACTGGGTGCTATCAGCGCGGTAGTGGCGGTGAGCACTGCTGTCCTGCTTGCGTACGGTCGCAGGCTCGTGCCCGGCAAAATCACCTCCGTTGCCGTACAGACAGCATCCATGGGATATGCTATTCCAGGTGCGGTCATTGCCTTGGGGATTATGATTCCCTTTGCCTATCTTGATACCACCATTGACAATCTGGCCAGAAATCTGTTTGGCATATCCACGGGCTTACTGCTTACCGGTACATGGACAGCCTTGATTTTTGCCTATGTGGTCCGCTTCCTGGCTGTTTCCAGCAACACCGTCGAGGCCAGCCTGCAGAAAGTGACTGCCAACATGGACGGGGCTGCCAGGACCCTCGGCCTTTCCGCAGGACAAACCCTGCGTCGTGTCCATGGACCGATCATGCGCGGCAGTCTACTGACCGCCGGCATCCTGGTCTTTGTCGATGTGATGAAAGAGTTGCCCGCCACCCTGATGATGCGGCCCTTTGGCCTTAACACCCTGGCCATCCGCTCCTATGAACTGGCAT
>SKJK01000104.1 GCA_007121995.1 Desulfobulbaceae bacterium | reverse complement strand
CTGTCCATCGAGACAGCAACGGGCTGTGGCAGCGTCGCGTTGACCAGAGGAAGGCTCCGGGATGGCCAGGTTCTGGCTGAGTATACCCTTCAGCCTGAACTGACCCACTCAAGGCGATTACTTGGTGTTATCGATACCATGATGCATGCCGCTCGGGCCGAATGGAAGGATCTGGGTGCTGTTGCCGTCAGCAGAGGCCCCGGCTCCTTCACGGGTTTACGTATCGGAATGGCCGCAGCGCAGGGGATTGCCATGGCGGCATCCGTACCCCTGCTTGGCGTGGCTACCCTTGACGGTATGGCAGCAGCGGGCATGGCCATTGATATTCAGGTCTGCTGGTTGCTGGATGCCCGCAAACAGCAGGTCTATGCAGCTTTTTACCGTTATGACAGTGAATGTGTTCCAATTCGTACCAGCGACTACCTGGCCCTGACCCCCGACCAGTTATTGCAAAGTATCCGGGAACCGACGTTATTGGCCGGCCCCGGAGTACGGGTTTGTCAACCTTGGTGTGAGGGGCTCGGGATGATCCGGATATTACCGGCTGGTCCTTTGCATCCCCGGGCGGCGCTGATTGGTTTGAGCGCTGGCCAACGAATGATGGAAGGAGTCGGGAGCGGTAATACGGATTGTTTGCCTCTCTATGTTCGTGCCTCGGAGGCGGAACTGAATCTGCATATTTCTCAGAGAGCAAACAGGAACACAGCAAATGATTGAACGCAGGAAAACCCGCCGCATCCAGGTTGGTGGACTAGCAATTGGCGGAGGTGCCCCTGTGTCGGTGCAATCAATGACCAATACCGACACCGCTGATGTGGTGGCAACAGTGGCGCAGATTCACCGACTGGAGCAGGCCGGCTGTGAGCTTGTCCGGGTGGCTGTTCCTGACATGGATGCCGCCCGAGCCATAAGGGGCATCAGAGCGGCCATCACTCTGCCTGTGGTTGCTGATATTCACTTCGATTCCCGGCTGGCGGTGGCGGCCATGGAGCACGGTGCTCAGGGAATCAGGATCAATCCTGGTAATCTCGGTGGACCGGATAAGCTAGCCCGGGTCGTGGCGGCAGCCAAGATGCACGGGGTGCCTATCAGGGTAGGTGTCAATTCCGGCTCGATAGAAAAAGATGTGCTCAAAAAGTACGGTTATCCTACACCGACACACCCGGAAGCCCTCATCGAAAGTGCCTTAAGCAAGGTACGACTTCTCGAGGCAAAGGGATTTTACGAGATCAAGATTTCAATCAAATCCGCTGATCCTTTGACTACTATTGCCGGATACAGGCAATTGGCGCAGCGGACTGATTATCCTCTTCATCTTGGTGTTACCGAGGCCGGCGGGCTCATTCCCGGGACGGTCAAGTCCAGCGTTGCCCTTGGTATTCTGCTCATTGAGGGCATCGGTGACACCTTTCGCATATCTCTCACCCGTGACCCGGTGGAGGAGATCAGGGTTGGTTTCGAACTGCTGCGCGCCCTGGACATCCGCCAGCGTGGTCCGGAATTGATTTCCTGCCCGACCTGCGGCCGTACGCGGATTGACCTTTTTTCTCTGGCGGAAAGGGTCGAACAGCATTTGCAGACTATGCAGGCCCGGATCAAGGTCGCTGTTATGGGGTGTGTGGTCAACGGCCCTGGTGAGGCACGGGAGGCTGACATCGGCATTGCGGGTGGACACGGCGTTGGCATTATTTTCAAGAAAGGTGAAGTCTTCAGGAAAGTGCCGGAAGCTGAACTGCTGTCGGTCTTTCTCGAGGAGCTGGATAAACTGGAAGCTGAAAAAAACCAGACGGGTCCGTCATGAATCGTGACTTGACCGCAGACGTATTTTGCTTGCACATGCCAATGGAGAATTGATATGCGATATTCACGGATGCTGTTACCAACCAGTAAGGAGACTCCTGCCGAGGCCGAGGTCGTCAGTCATCAGCTCCTGGTCCGCGGTGGTTTTATCCGTAAACTGACCTCGGGTATGTATACCTTCCTGCCCCTTGGGTACATGGCACTGCAGAAGGTAACGGACATCGTTCGCCAGGAGATGAACCGCGCCGGTGCTCAGGAGATCCTGATGCCCATGGTTCAGCCCGGTGATCTGTGGCAGGAATCCGGGCGCTGGCAGAAATATGGACCGGAGCTGCTACGCTTCCGCGATCGCCACGACCGCGACTACTGTCTTGGCCCCACCCACGAAGAGGTGGTCACCGATATTGCCCGCCGCGAGATGCAGTCCTACCGGCAACTCCCGGTGAACCTGTATCAGATTCAGACCAAATTTCGCGATGAAATCCGCCCCCGTTTCGGACTGATGCGCTGCCGTGAGTTTGTGATGAAGGATGCCTACTCCTTTGATGTCGACGATGCCGGAGCGAGTCAGAGTTACGAAATCATGCGTGAGGCGTATCATCGAATTTTCACTCGTTGTGGCCTCGACTTCCGCGCGGTTGAGGCCGACAGCGGCGCTATCGGCGGTTCTTTTTCCCATGAATTCATGGTCCTGGCCGAGACCGGCGAAGATACCCTGGTGATCTGCAGCTCCTGCAGTTATGCCGCCAACGTCGAAAAAGCGGCCATCACCGCCTATTCCAGCGATTTTTCCCAGGAGCCACCGGCAGATTTGGTCCGCATCGAGACTCCTGGGATGAAGAAGGTGGAAAAAGTGGCAGAGTTCCTCAAGGTGCAGCCCCGCAAGGTAATTAAAACTCTGCTCTATTACATCGATAAAGCCCCGGTAGCGGTTCTGGTGCGCGGTGACCGTGTGGTCCAGCCCGTGAAACTGAAAAACCTGCTTGGTGCCACCGATATCACCCCCATGGAAGAGGATCAGATTTGGGAACAGCTTCGTTTACCGGCGGGCTATTTGGGACCTGTAGGTTTCCCTTTGCAAGTTGTGGCGGATCAGGAGGTCATGGACATGGTCAACGCCATTGCCGGGGCCAACGAAAAGGGCCATCATTACAACGGGGTCAATCCGGGGCGGGATTTTCAGCCTGATATCACGGGAGATCTTCGCCAGATTGATACCAGCGATCGTTGCCCTTCATGTGGCGGTGATTTAAAGTTTAAAGAAGGTATCGAGGTCGGGCACATTTTCAAGCTGGGCACTGGCTATTCTGATGCCATGCACGCCACTTTTCAGGACAGTGATGGGCTGGAAAAGTCCTTTGTCATGGGATGCTACGGCATCGGCGTCAGTCGGGTGGTGGCGGCGGCCATTGAGCAGAATCATGACAGTAAAGGGATTATTTTCCCTCTGCCTTTGGCTCCCTTTCAGGTGATCATCCTCAATCTCGGTCCCAAGGATGAGCGCTACTGTCAGGCGTCGGAACGATTGTACACTGATTTACGGTCTCACGGGTTGGACGTTCTCCTCGATGATCGTGACGAGCGGCCGGGATCTAAATTCAACGACGCCGATCTGCTTGGCATTCCCTATCGTCTCACTGTGGGCAAAATTTTTGAGAAAGAAGGGCGTGTTGAGCTGCGTGTCAGAAAAACTGGTGTTACGGAAGTTCTGACCCTGGAAGAGACCGGACCATATCTTGTCGACCTGGTACAATCAGCTCTTTAATCGTTGGAGCTGTTCATCCCCTCTCCTTGATTCTCTCTCGTTCAGGACAGACACCTACTCATCGTTTGCACAAGGAAGACCGGTGGGCGGTTTTGCCAGGACTGGGAGTGCGGATGCCTGATCAGAACCAGTGAGTTGGAGCTGAACAGGTTATTTTTTGAATAGAAAGGAGACATGCGTCTCCCAGGAAACCGAAGAAAAAAGATGTCGGATATCAAGCATCTTCTGTCCCTGGCCTCCGGGCATCTCCAGGGCGTTGATCTGGCCCCGTTAACCGAGGCCTACGAATTTGTGGTCGAGCGGCACGCTGGACAGGAATATGTCAACGGCGAGTCCTATGTCGACCACCTGCTGATGGTAGCTTCAAGTCTGGCCGCCATGAAGCTTGACCTCGACAGCATTGTTGCCGGATTGCTGCATGGAACGCTCAAGGAAAACGTTGCCTCCCTTGAAGAAATACGAAAAAAATTCGGCAATGATGTTGCACATATCGTCGACGGCGCCACCCGGATCACCAATGTTCGCTATAATTCCAAGCTGGCCCATCAGGCCGAGAACATCCGTAAACTTCTCCTGGCCATGGGGGCTGATATCCGGGTGCTGCTGGTTAAACTGGCGGACCGGTTACAGGACATGCTTACCCTGGATGCTCTCGACGAGGAGGATCGTCGTGCCAAGGCCAGGGAGACCATGGACCTCTATGCACCGTTGGCCAGTCGCATCGGCATCGAATGGCTCAAACGTGAACTCGAAGATCTCGCTTTCAAGTATCTGTTTCCGATCGAATACGCCGACCTCAACAAACATCTTGAAAGTACTTTGGCTGAACGTCGAGCTTATGTCGATGAAGTCATCGGGATCCTGCATGAAAAACTCAAAGCCAGCAATATTATCCCGATCCGGATCATTGGCCGTCCCAAACATATGTAT
This sequence comes from Desulfobulbaceae bacterium, assembly GCA_007121995.1. Lineage (GTDB taxonomy): Bacteria > Desulfobacterota > Desulfobulbia > Desulfobulbales > Desulfobulbaceae > Desulfobulbus. The sequence goes on along the minus strand of SKJK01000104.1, from coordinate 2,541 downwards.
TCGATCTACAAAAAACTGGTGGTACAGAAGATTCCCCTGGAGCGGGTGTACGATAAAGTGGCTTTCAGGATAATCGTCAGCTCGGTTCAAGAGTGCTACCAAGCGCTGGGTACGGTGCATGCTGACTGGACACCTGTTCCCGGCCGAATTAAAGACTTCATCAGCGCTCCCAAGTCAAACAATTATCAATCCCTGCATACCACTGTGTCCGGCCCTCGAGGTTATTTTATCGAAATTCAAATCCGCACCGAGGAAATGGATCGTATCGCCCAGGAGGGCGTGGCGGCCCATTGGGCTTACAAGGAAGGGCAAAAAATCAGCAGTGGGGATGCACGTCTGGTCAACAGCTTGAAGCAGTTGGTGCAATCCCTTCAGGATGTCGAAGATCCTTCCGAGTTTATGGAGTCACTGAGAGGTGAGTTGTTTGAACCGGATATCTATGCCCTGACCCCTACCGGAGAAGTCAGGGAATTGCCCCGGGGCAGTACGCCCATTGATTTTGCTTATGCCATCCATTCAGCTGTTGGTGACACCTGTGTCGGGGCGAAGGTCAATGGGCAGATTGTCCAACTGAAATATGAACTCCAAAGCGGAGATATCGTCGAGATTCTGACTCAAAAGCAGCAGCATCCCCGTCGGGCCTGGTTACAGATGGTGAAGACCACCAGGGCCCGAACCCGGATTCGCCAGTATCTGCGGCTCGAAGATAAGGAACGTTCTCTGAAGATCGGGAGGGAGATCTGCGAAAAGGAGCTGAAAAAATACAATATTAACCTGCGGGGCCTGCTCAAGGGTGGGCACCTCCGTTTGTTGCTCAAGCAGCTCAATTGTGCTTCTTTGGACGATATGCTCATCCGGGTAGGGAACGGTTCCTTGACCGTTCCTCAGTTGATGCGCGCTCTGCAGCCGGAGGAATTTGGTGAAGCCGAGGAAAAGCGGCGGGCAGCGGAAATGGTGGAACGGGCTCAGCGTGCTGCCCAGGAAAACAAAGTGCATGCCGCCAAGGGCGAATCTATTGATATCCAGGGAGTGGAGGGCATGCTGGTCAAAATATCCCAGTGCTGCCGTCCGGTGCCCGGTGATGCCATCATTGGATTCATTACCACTGGCTCGGGAATCTCCATCCACAAGGCCGACTGTTCTAATCTCCTCGCCACCGATCCTGTCCGCTGGTTGGATGTTTCCTGGTCCGCCTCGCCGCAAAGAACGCATCGGGCGGCTTTATTGATCCGAGCCGAGGATCGCAAGAACCTGCTGACAGAAATCAGCGGCACCATCAGCGCCGACGATGCCGACATTGTTGAGCTCAATGCGCGCACAACGGTGGAGAATATCGCCGAATTGGATGTGATTGTCAAGGTGGTGGACCTCAAGCATCTTCAGGTGGTTCAGCAGCACCTGCTGCAGGTGCCTGAGGTCATTGAGGTCCGCAGGCGATAACAATGGCCGGTTTCGGCATGGTAGCAAGGATCCGGCTCAAATGGAGGTGATGCTTTGCCGTGTTTGTGGCAATGAAATAGAGGGGATACGAACTTTCTGCCCCCACTGTCAGGTTGAACATCCAGCCGAGCCTCCTCCATGGATCGGGCCGGTTCATCGTCTGGTTAACCTGGAAAAAGGCAGACCACTGGTACGTCAGGCCCTGGCCAGAATGGACATGGAGCTCCAAATAGCTGCAAGCCAGGGCTTCAAGATGCTGACCCTGATCCATGGGTACGGTTCGAGCGGTGCCGGCGGTGCCATTAAGACAGCGGTGCGCCATCAACTGGATTTTCTCCGCCACCAGGGACGAGTCCGAGACGTTGTTTTTGGTGAAGATTTTGAGAGCCGCTCTGGACGTGGCCGTCAACTGCTGCGCCGTTTTCCTGTTCTGATGGATCACCGCGATCTTAATCGTGCCAATCCTGGTATCACCTTGGTTATATTGTGATCTGTAACCGTTTACCAGCACTCTATCTATAGACGATCAGGCTGCCGTGCATAGGATGATGCGTGGGTTGGAGTCCCTGATTTGCTTGACAACCCCATAGTAAAACAGGAGGAGTTATGCGCCGTGGTCAACGTAGCGAAGATGCCTTGCGGCCTGTCAGCATCGAATATGGAGTGCAGTCCGGTGCCGATGGCTCGGTCCTGATCAAAATGGGGCAAACCCATGTGCTCTGCGGAGTGACGGTGGAAGAGAAGACACCTCCCTTTCTCAAAGGGACGGGTCAGGGCTGGATTACCGCTGAATACGGGATGCTCCCTTGTGCGACCCACAGTCGGGGAAGAAGGGAAGCTATTTCGGGCCGGAGCGGCCGAACCTATGAAATTCAGCGGTTGATCGGTCGTTCTCTGCGGATGATGATCGATTTACGCCTGCTGGGGGAATATACGCTACGAATCGATTGCGATGTCATCAATGCTGACGGCGGCACTCGCTGCGCGGCCATCACCGGTGGTGCCTTGGCGGTTCGGCAGGCGCTTGTTGGTATGGTGGAGAGGCAACAGCTCTCCTCGCTGCCCGCACTCCTTCCGGTAGCCGCGGTCAGCGCCGGGGTG
>SKJK01000046.1 GCA_007121995.1 Desulfobulbaceae bacterium | reverse complement strand
TCACTTTTTTTGGTCACCCCGATCACCCGGCAGGGAACCCGGCCCAGCATGATCACTTCGCCCAGGATTTCGGTGGTCTCGCCGAACAGAGAGCGGCGGGTGTTGTCATCGATGACCACCTCCTGGACGCTGTTGCGGACGCTGTCCCGGTCGAACAATCGTCCCATGGCCAGCTCCATGCCCCGTACCCGGAAAAAATGCTCGCCCACGCCGCTGATCTGCGCGTTGACGCTAACGTTGCCGTAGCGCAGAATCTGCGTGGTCCGGACTTCGGGGGTTACACTGTCCACATACGGTTGCCGAGCCAGGGCGTAGGCATCATCGGGGATCAGGGTACGCACCGCGCCAGAGCGCAGATCACCGAAATCACGTCCCGGATATATATTGATGGTGTTAGTTCCCATGGCACTGATATCTTTGAGAATGCGCTGTCTGGTCCCTTCGCCCAGGGCCACCACGGAAACCACGGAGGCAATGCCGATAATGATGCCGAGCATGGTCAGCAGGGTACGCAGGCGGTGCGAGGCCATGGCGAGCAGGGCCATCCGGAACGCTTCAATGAATCGGTCCCAACTGGCTTGCCAGGGACGGGCGGGGAGGGCCGGGGCACGGTCGATTATGGACGCCTTACCAAACTGTTGCGTGCGCCGGTCGGCGGATATGACGCCGTCACTGAGTTCGATAATCCGGTTGGCATGGCTGGCGACCTGGTGATCATGGGTGACGATGATCACTGTATGACCGTGCTGGTTGAGTTCGCGCAGGATGTTCATCACCTCACCGCCACTGGCGGTATCCAGAGCGCCGGTGGGTTCATCGGCGAGGATGACGGCGCCGCCGTTCATCAGGGCCCGGGCGATGGAAACCCGTTGTTGCTGGCCGCCGGAAAGCTGGCCCGGTGTATGTTCCAGGCGGTCGGCCATACCCAGGCGGGCGAGCAGTTCAGCGGCCCGTTGTTGTCGATCCTGGCTGCTCTGACCGGCATAGATAGCCGGAATCTCCACATTGGCCAGGGCACTGATGGTGGTAAGCAGGTGATAGCGCTGGAAAATGAAACCAAAATGGACCCGGCGCAGGTAAGCGAGTTGGTCCGGTTCCAATTGACCGGTTTCCTCGCCACCCACCCGATAGCTGCCGCGGCTGGGCCGGTCCAGGCAGCCGATGATATTCATCAGGGTTGACTTGCCGGAACCGGAGGTGCCAACAATGGCCACCATCTCGCCGGCATTGATGGTCAGGTTAATGTCCTTGAGAACGGTGAGGACTTCGTCACCGGCGGGATAATCGCGATAAACACCACGAAGTTCAATAAGCGGCGCATCCATCACAGTATCCTCATTCCCCTGCTTCCCCCTCGAGGCATGGTCGTCTCGGTCTGCCCAACGACCTGCTCGCCGATGGCGACCCTGTCCCCTTTGTCCAGTCCTTCCAGCACCTCAGCTCTGACATTATTATTGAGGCCGATGCGTACCGGTTGTTCCTCATATCTGTTTGGCGCTGTTTCCACCCGAACCAGATAGCGGCCCTCCTCGTCCCTGGCACCGAGGGCTGCGGCGGGCAGGGTGAGAACATCGCGGGCCTCAGCCAGGACAATGTAGACTTGAGCGGTCATAGCGATGCGCAGTGTGCCCTCATCATTGGGAACATCAAGGATCCCCATGTAATAGATGGCTGCTCCCGCGGCAGCGGAAGACGCACTCGATCCCTCGCCGGCAATTGATTCCGGTGCTGGTTCGATAAACCGCAGTTGGCCGGGATAGCGGCTGTCCGGCTCTCCGAGGATGGTATAGTAGACCTTCTGGCCGGGTTGAACCCGGATGACATCGGCCTCGGAAATTTCCACCTTGATGGTCATCCGGTCCAGGCGGGCGACCTTGATGATGGTTGGGGCCGACTGGTTGGCATTGACGGTTTGTCCCTCCTTGGTGACGATGGCCACCACTACGCCATCAATGGGTGAGGTGATCATGGTATAGCCAAGGTCCAACCGGGCGGTATCCACGGCGATTTTCGCCTGTTCGATCTGAGCGTCAAGAGCGACAAGTTCAGCACGGAGCACGTTGAGGTTGGCCTCGGCGCTGTCAAAGTCTTCCTGAGAGACAGCGTCGCCCCGCAGCATCTCGGTCTGGCGTTGCAAGGTCAGCTCAGCCAGGTGGAGCGAAGCTTCTTTGGCCTGTTTCTGCGCCAGGGTGGCTGCCAGGGCCGCAGTCCTGGTCTGCAGGGTATTCTGTTGCGGCAGAGAGTCTATTTCAGCCACCAGTTGTCCCGCCTCGACTCTGTCCCCCAGCTCGACTTGTAACGATTTCAGCTGCCCAGAAACCTGGGCGCCGACACTGACCAGGTTGCTTGATTCCACTGTACCGCTGGCCAGCACTGTGATTTCGACATCTCCCCGAGTCACCGGTGCGGTCATGTAGGCTGGTTGTTGTTCATCACGAAACAAGAGATAGATCGTTGCGGCCGTTGCCGTGATCATGAGCACGACCAAGGCCGTCCAAAAGCGGAATGGGAATTTTTTTTGTTCTGTTTTCATAGTACCTGCAATACCTCGTATCCTCCAGGACGACAAAAGCTAAATGTACACCACGACGGCCCGGGAAGACCTGTTTCGGCGCGGGTGTTGGAATCATATGCGAACAACCATATGGCACAATGACGGAAAAACCTAGAGGCAGGCGGCGGCAACGAACTTCCTGCTTCCGGAAAAGCACTCTCCTGTGCCATGATCCATGGGAATTTGCTTACGATTATGCTATATTATCCTTATTTTATCGTAATCCGACTCCGTCCTTCAACAAAACACTATCCTTTCGGAGGTTCTTATGTCTTTACTGCCGGCCATCGAGCAGGAAACCCGCACTAATCCCGAAGCCAGTGTCATCTGGCTGCACGGCCTGGGTGCCGACGGCTATGATTTTGCCCCCATTGTTCCGGAGCTCGGGCTTCCCGCGGACCTGGGCATCCGTTTTATCTTTCCTCATGCCCCAACCCGGCCGGTAACCGTCAATGGCGGCTTTGTCATGCCGGCCTGGTTCGACATCTTTGAGATGGATATCGACCGCAAGGTCGATGTCGACCAACTGATGGTTTCCGCTGAGGCTATCAACAACTTTGTCGACCGTGAGCTTGAGCGCGGCATCGACAGTCGCCGGATCATCCTGGCTGGTTTTTCCCAGGGCGGTGCTGTGGCCTACCAGGTGAGCCTCAGTCATCCTCAACCACTGGGTGGCCTGATCGCCATGTCCACGTATTTTGCTACCAGCGATACCATTACCCTCAGTGAGAGTAATAGGGAGCTGCCCATCGAGATTCAACACGGTCTTCATGATCCGGTTGTTCCCCAGGCACTTGGCATCAGCGCCGCGGAGTTTCTCAAGGACCGGGGCTATGCTGTTGCCTTTCGGACCTATCCCATGGATCATTCGGTCTGCCCGCAGCAGATCGGCGATCTTTCCGCGGCCCTGCAACGCTTTCTGAACTGGTAGAGGAAAACGTAAGATAACCGACCCCGAAGTTTGTAACCGTTTGATTTGTCACGCTCTTGTATTGTAAGCGGTCACAGGTGCCCCAGATTTATGCTGACGTGACTGCCCGCTATAGCTCTTCTATGCGGGCAGCTGCGTCCGTGCTAAGATGGGGTGCTTGTGACCGCTTACAGGGGAACGGCTTCCCTGCCTCGATAAAACAAGAACAAAGGAGTTGTCATGATCGAAAAGAAACAAAACGAGGTGACGCGTGCCGCGGCGTCATCAAGTATACCGTCCTGTTTGTCCGGTCTATTGCTGGCGATGATTCTGCTGCTGGTCACGACCTCAGTCCAAGCCCAGGCTCCCTGGCCGCAGATGGCCTATTCCAAGGACGGCACCCCCATTGCTTTTACAAGCTACGGATCAGGAGGCACAACCCTGGTGTTTGTCCATGGCTGGAGTTGTGACGCCCGGTACTGGCGATCCCAGGTACCTTCTTTCTCCGCTCGATACCATGTGATCACCCTTGATCTAGCCGGTCACGGTCATTCGGGTATGAACCGCACTCAGTATACTATGCAGGCTTTTGGCGAAGACGTGCAAGCGGTGGTCGAGGCCATTGATGCCTCTCGTGTCGTGTTGATCGGTCACTCCATGGGCGGGTCGGTTATTGCTGAGGCAGCCCGACTCATGCCGGAGCGGGTCATCGGACTTATCGGGGTCGATACCCTGGAAAATGTCGAGCAACCTCTTACCGCAGAGGAACTCGAACAGATGGTCGCGCCCCTGGAGGAAGATTTCTCCGGCGAAACTCGGGAGTTTGTCAAGGCGATGCTGTCGCCCCGCGGCCAACCGGAAATTCGTGCGTGGATACTTGCCGATATGGCGGCGGCGCCGCCAGCTGTTGCTTTGAGCGCCATGCGGGAGATGATGAACCAGTACGTTACCGGCGAGGCGGCCCGGGTTTTTCAAGAGATCCCGGCGCCGGTGATGGTTGTCAAGGGTGATCACTGGCCAGTTGATTATGAAGCCAACCGGCGACACATGTCCTGGTTTGATGCCATCATTATTGATGAAGCGGACCATTTCCTCATGCTGACCCGGCCGAATGAATTCAATCAGGCCTTAACCAGAGCGGTGCAGACTATTCAGCGGCAGGTGCTGCGAATGAACTGAAACCGACACGGCCATCCATGGCAAACAGTGGATGGCCGTGCTCATGCGACAAGCAGAGCAACAGAATCCTGGGCCGGTCGACCGCTTTTGGCGGGACCGGCCTTTTTTGGGGTTGATAATCAGTAGGCCGCAGCCGATTCATCGCTTTTCAGGTAGCATGATCATTGCCGGTTTTGAGGATGCTGTGTCGGCTGAGCACAGGGAGAGCAAGGTGTTGTTCGGGATAACGATGCATTGCCGATGTGATGTCCACCCACGGAGAATGGCAAGCAGGTCAACATGTTCTTGCCTGGAGAGTTCCAGGCCTTGAAGATCAAGGAGAAAAATCGGTTGGCAACCAATCAGTGTCACATGGAGCGCGGTAAAGCCTGCCAGCAGGGTATTGAGTCGGGGAACTGGGGGCAGGCGGGATATCGGTTGCGGGACACCATCCCGCGTGGTTTCCAGCAGAATCTGATCATCTTGGGCCGTGAATCTGAGGTTCAATTCGGGATGCAAGGTGTGCAGATCCAAGTTGATTTGGTTGAGGAGGTTTGCAAAAGCGGCATGGTCGGCATGGCCGGATCGTAGTCGATCGGCGAGTTGGCAAAGAAGTTCGCCGCCGGTAGATTCCGGATCAGCTGACGCGGTCGTTACCGACAAAGCCAAAAAAAGTGGTAAACGAACGGCCACCGCTTCTTTTGCCTGGCGGAAATGGTGGGCTCGATCAATAGACTGGCAGCAGCGGTCGATTCCGACCTGACTCGATGCCGGCAGATAATCACGCAGGCTCTCCAACTGCTCCCGCAATTGTGTCGCCACTTCGCCCTTGATGCGATCAGTAGCCTGCAGGCCGGCCATGGTGACCTGTAGAGGCTTTACCGCATCGGCAGCCTCGGGGCCAAGGTGGGACAGCAATGCGCAAATCAACGGCTCGATTTCTTGCCAGCGGCTCGATGCGGACAACTCAACAAAGTTCATCCATCGGCTGTAATCCCGCCGTCTGCCAAGTTCAATTCGGTCTGTTTCATAAAGGGCCGGATCAATGTCAGCTAATTCCTGTACTATCCGGGGTGAAGCGGCAAAGATTGCCAGAGCTGCGGTTTTTTTGGCGGGAATGACTCTCCTGCTATGGCGGGAGCCCAAGGTGTACGGGGAAAAATCAGCAAAAGGATCCTTGTGCCGAAGGTCGTAAGGGGGATTGATGCTCTGAAGGGCCCGCAACAAGGCTGCAGTCTGTCCACTTTGCCGGGTGTGTACAATATTGAGGCCCGGGCCGACCTCCAGCCAGGAGGAATCAGCAACAGCGGGATGGCCGATGACACGAAAGGAAAGCAGTCGCATGGGTAATACCTGGTTGATGCTGGGGCAGGGGACAGTGCCGGTTGGATGCCTGGCAACCGTTTCTTGGTCCTCCATCACGAGGGTTGTACCTGTGATCGGCTGCGTTTTTTGGCCTTGAGGGTGCACTGGTTGATCTGATGCCCATTTGTTAAGGGCCAAGCTCCGATAAATAATGAATACTACAATTATACACTCAGCTCAAGGATTTCGCATTTTTTAACCAAACGGTGAAAAATAATAGCTGCTGTGTGCGGGAAGAGCAGGACATCTTATGCTGGTATGGTATAAGAGGCCTGCCGGAGTGTAAGCGATCACAGAAATTCCATCTCTGCACGGACGCAGCCGCCCGCATCAAATGATATTGGACCTACCCGCTGGTCCATCACCATCTGGAGAGGAATATATGAAAATCGGCATCATCGGCTTACCGCAGACAGGTAAGAAAACCCTTTTCCAGGTATTGACCGGCAGCAAGCTTCAGGACCTGACCGGTCCGCCTAAGCCGGTCCCTGGTGTGGCAACCATTGTTGACAAGCGTTTTGATCGTCTTGTGACTCTGTATCAGCCCAAAAAAGAGACCCGGGCCCGGATCGATCTGGTCCTGCTGCCCAAAATGGAGCAGGAATCGATTGCCAAGGGAGATATCTTCCGTGACATCAGTGATGTGGATGCACTGTGCCACGTGGTCCGTGCCTTTGAAGACGAGGCCGTCTACCATGCAGCTGGATCAGTGCATCCTTTGCGCGATGTAACCATGGTTAACTCCGAATTGCTGCTTCATGACCAGGTTTTTGTGGAAAAACGGATTGAACGTCTGCAGACGGCTTTGAAAAAAATCAAGGACGAGCGGCAGGCCCGGGAGTTGGAACTCATGCAACGCATGCAGGCCCATCTTGACAACGAACAACCCTTGCGCCTGATGGAGCTGAATGAGGACGATGACCTGTTGATCCGCAGTTATCCATTGATCACTCGCAAACAGTTGATCCTGGCCTTCAATGTGTCCGAAGATGGGCTCGGCGACTCCACGCTGCTCGATCAGGTCCGTGAAATGTGCATGACAGAGAGAAT
>SKJK01000139.1 GCA_007121995.1 Desulfobulbaceae bacterium | reverse complement strand
GTGCATAAGACCGGTGGCGGGACCGGCTATTCTTTTTCCCGGTTGCGTCCAAAAAATTCGGCGGTGCAGTCGACCCAGGGGGTGGCCTCCGGTCCACTGAGTTTTGCTGCGGTCTTTGATGCCGCCACGGAAACTATCAAGCAGGGTGGCAAGCGGCGTGGCGCCAATATGGGGGTGTTGCGGGTTGATCATCCTGATATCATGGAATTTATTGTCGCAAAAGAGGATCAGGACCGTTACACGAATTTTAATTTCAGTGTGGCCATCACTGATCTGTTTATGGAAGCGGTGCGAGATGATCTTGTATATGATCTCATTGATCCGTCCAATCGTCGGGTGGTCGAAACCCTGCGGGCCCGCGATGTACTTGAAAAAATCATCGACCTGGCCTGGCACAACGGCGAACCCGGCGTTTTGTTCATCGATGCCGCCAACCGCGACAACACCACCCCCCAATTGGGTCAGTTCGAGGCTACCAACCCCTGCGGTGAGCAATGGCTACTGCCTTATGAATCATGTAATCTCGGCTCCATCAATCTGGCCCAGTACGTCAAGGACGGTGCAGTGGACTGGGAACGGTTAGGGGCGACGGTACGCCTGGCAGTCCGTTTTCTTGACAACGTCATTGACTGTAATCGTTTTCCCATTCCAGAAATTGCCGAAATGACCCAGAAAACCCGTAAGGTCGGCCTGGGAATCATGGGATTGCATGACCTGCTCATCCAGATGGAAATGGCCTACGGCAGCGAAGAAGGCCGCCTGCTGGCGGCTGAAATCATGGCTTTTATCCGTAAAGAGGCGGAGGCGGCCTCCATCGAACTGGCCGTGCTCAAAGGTCCTTTCCCTGCCTATGATGAACGGATTAATACCTACCCGGCCCGGCGCAATGCAGCGCTGACCTCGATCCAGCCCACCGGCACGGTGTCGATGATCGCTGACTGCGCCTCGGGTTGTGAGCCTTATTTTTCCATTGTCATGATGAAAAATGTTATGGATGGCGACCGTCTGCTCATGGTCAACAAGTATTTTGAGCAGGTCGCCCGGGCCGAGGGATTCTATTCGGTGGAGGTGATGGAAAAGGTCGCCACCAGCGGTACGGTCGTCGGTCATGCAGATATTCCCGTGCACTGGCAGGAGATCTTCCGTACTGCCCAGGATATCACCCCGGAGCAGCACATTCGCATGCAGGGTATTCTCCAGCAGAACGGGGTTGATGCCTCCATCAGCAAGACCATTAATCTACCTTTTGCCGCAACCCGTGAGGATGTCCGTACCTCCTACATGCTCGGGTATGAGTTGGGCTGCAAAGGCCTGACCGTATATCGTGACGGCTCCCGTGACCATCAGGTGCTCAACACCATGGCCGATAAGACTGCAGTCACGTCCACTGAGGGGCTGGTTCAGAAAAAGGCGCTCCTGCCCGATGTGCTCAGCGCCAAACGCTACCGCCTCAAGGATATCAACCAGGAGACCATTTATCTGATCGTCTGTTTTGATGATAATGAGGATCCCATGGAGGTTTTTGCCAAGTTTCCCTTTGACAACCGGGTAGATCTCAAGGATAAATCCACCATGTGGACTACCACCTGCCGCCTGGTGTCTCTGGCCCTTCGCTATCAGATCCCCATGGATGAAATCATCAAGCAGCTCGATCGCTCCAGCGGGCATATGCTCGACCTGCCGGCCCAGCTGGGCAAGCTGCTCAAATCCTTCATGGCCGGCACCCAGCATGGGTTTGCCTCGATTTGTCCGGAATGCGGTGGTAAACTGGCTTTTGAAGAAGGGTGCGAGGTCTGTCGGGATTGCGGATATTCCAAGTGTTCATGAGCCGTGCAGATAGTACTGAGGAGGTTTAGCGATGCATCCGTTTGAGCAAACAGACAGAACCAAGCCGTTTCCAACGTTTCTCTATGGCACGGCCTGGAAAGAAGAGCACACGTCCAGTTGTGTGGAGCAGGCAATTGCGGCCGGGTTTCGTGGCATAGACACCGCCAATCAACGCAAACACTACTTTGAAGAAGGGGTGGGAGAAGCGCTGCAGGCAATTTTTCTTCGCGGCGAATTGAGCAGAGGCGATCTGTTTCTCCAGTCCAAATTTACGGGACGGCGGGGGCAGGACCATCGTCTGCCTTATGATCCCGAAGCTGGTGTCTCCGAGCAGGTGCAGCAATCACTGGAAAGTTCCCTGGAGCACCTTGGTGTCGAGTACCTTGATTCCTACGTTTTGCACGGTCCATCCTCACCATACGGTTGGCACCAGGCCGATCGGGATATCTGGCAAGCAATGGAGATTTGCCATGCCAAGGGCAAAGCACTCTTTTTAGGGATAAGCAATGTCAGCCTCGAACAACTCCAGGCTCTGTGTTCTCAGACTGAGATTATGCCGACTTTTGTGCAGAACCGGTGCTTTGCCCGTACCGGATGGGATCGTCAAATCCGCCAATTCTGCCGGGAGCGCGGGATTATCTACCAGGGCTTTTCTTTATTGACGGCTAACCCTGAGATTTTTCAACATCCCGATTTTATAGCTATTGTCAAGCGGACTGGCGCAACCCCGGCCCAGGTAGTCTTTCGTTTTACCATGGGGATCGGCATCCTTCCGCTGACAGGGACCACTGACCCGGTGCACATGGCTGAAGACCTGGCCTGTCTTGAACTGGATTTGAGCGCCGATGATCTCCACTGCATCGAAACACTGGTCGACTGATTGACCGCTGCAGAGGGCATCTGTCTTTTTTGCTTTACAGAAAAAGGATACTCTATGGATTTTAAAAAACATCTGCTCGTGTCCTGGGAACTGACCCTGCAGCATATCGTGCCTCTTGTATTGATGACCCTGGTCATGTTTGTGTTGACGTTCTTCACCCTGGGTATTCTGGCGCCGGTGATGATGGCCGGGTACATGCACGCGGTGTTAATGGTCATTCGTGGGGAGCAGGAACCAAAGGTCGGTGATCTGTTTGCTTGCATGCGACTGTTTTTTCCCCTGCTGATCTTCTTTGTTCTGGCTGCGCTGGCCATTTCCCTGGGCTTCGCCCTGCTGGTCCTGCCCGGCCTTGCTCTGCTTCTGGTCCTGGCCATGGGCACGGTGTACATGCTGCCGCTGATGACGGATCAGGAGCTGGGACTGGTGGACGCCCTGAAGGAAAGTATGACCATGGTGTTTAAGGGGGACATCGGCGAAAATCTGGTTGTGGTGCTTATTTTCTATGCTATCCAGGCCATTGGTGGAATAGTTGCCATTGGTTCTCTGTTTTCCACTCCGATCGCGGTGGTGTTTTTGATGTCGGTCTACGAAGAGCGTATGTCTGCGGGGCGGCAGCTTCGTTTACCCTGATCATTGTAGTCTGTCTGCTGTCCTTGCTGTACAAATGAGGTGAGAAAATACCATGTTGGTTATCCTAGTCAGCTTTGCCTTTGGCTTCGGACTGGCCCTGTCCCGGATCGGCCTGCCGCCGATGGTCGGATTTCTGGTGGCAGGATTCGTCTACAACATGGTCGGGCTTGGCAAGCCGGAAGGCTTGGAGTTTATCGCTGATCTTGGCATTACCCTGCTGCTGTTCTCCATTGGCCTCAAACTGGATGTCCGTGGTCTACTCAAGGCCGAGATCTGGCTCAGTGCCACCGCCCAGATGGTGCTTACCACCGCCTTTATGTGCGGAGTGCTGCTGCTGGGGCAAAAGATGTTTCCAGTGCCGCTCATGGACATGTCCCTGCAGACCCTTGTGGTGCTCGGATTCGCTCTGGCATTCTCCAGCACGGTGTTTGCGGTCAAGGTTTTGGAGGAAAAAGGAGATTTGACCGCCTTTTATGGTCGGGTTGCCGTCGGTATCCTCATTATGCAGGACCTGTTTGCGGTGCTCTTTCTCAGCGCCTCGGCAGGAAAACTGCCCAGCATCTGGGCCTTGAGTGTGCTGGCCCTGCCACTGCTTCGTCCCGTACTGTTTCGCTTGCTCGATATTGCCGGTCGCGGCGAGCTGTTCGTCCTGTGTGGTCTGTTCATTGCACTGGGGGTGGGCGCTGAAGGGTTTGCTTTGGTCGGGTTGAAACCGGATCTGGGCGCTTTGGTGGTGGGGGTGCTCATTGCCAGTCATCCCCGGGCATCGGAGTTGTCCAAAGCCTTGTTCAGCTTCAAGGAATTGATGCTGGTGGGATTTTTTCTCTCTATCGGCATGAAGGGGCTGCCAACCTGGGAGATGCTCATTGCTGCGTTGCTGCTCTGCTTGCTGCTGCCGATCAAGACCGGCATTTACCACCTGATCGTCAACCAGTTCGGGCTGCGGGCGCGGACCAGCCTGTTTACCTCGTTGTCACTGGCCAACTACTCCGAATTCGGGTTGATCGTTGCAGCCATTGCTGTGGGGCAGGGACTGCTTCCCTCGGACTGGCTTCTAGTCATGGCCATGACCATCAGCCTCAGTTTTGCTGTGTCTGCCCCCTTCAGCACCAATGCTGAATCTGTCTACCGACGGACGCTTAACTGGTTGTGCCGTTTTGAACGGAGTTTCTGTCATCCCCACGATGCGCCTATTGATCTGGGATCAGTGCGTGCCGTGGTCCTGGGGATGGGTCGGATCGGTTCCGGAGCCTATGATGAACTGGAAAAAATTTACGGCAAAGAAATCTGCGGTGTGGAACATGCACCGGAGCGAGTCGATTTCAACCGCAGTCAGGGACGTAAAGTGATTCTCGCCGATGCCTGTGATACCGAATTCTGGCTGAAGCTGCGCAAGGATATTGGCCTGGAACTCGTGGTTCTGGCCATGCCCAATCACCAGGGAAATGTATATGCGGTGCAGCAGCTGCGCAATCTCAACTTTGATTGCCAGGTGGCGGCTATTGCCCGCTACCCGGAAGAGGTCGAAGAACTTGCCGCTATCGGGGTCTGTGCTGCCTACAATATGTATGAACAGGCCGGAGCCGGCCTGGTGCGCAGTGCCCAGGCCGGTTGTCGGCTGGATACCCCGCGAAAAAAAGGAGCACAGGACGGTCGCTGAGCTTTTTTATGGCGTATTGACCTGTGAAGCGTTGGTAAACGGTTCTTCTCTTCACCGTCATCTCTCCCCTGGCATCGGCCAGGAGCGCAGCATCTCGATCATGGAGCCGACCATCACGGGGGCTTCGGAATTGAGGTCAAAGAGTTCCGGTATTCGCAACCAGTTGGACACCAGGCCATCGATGTAGGAAATTACAGCAATAGCCCCCAGGCGGATATCAAGGTGCTGTGGCAGCTGCCCTTTGGCGATGGCGTTATTGAGCATAGTTTCAATGCGACGGAAACCTTGTATGTGGGTTTCAAAATGGCGGATATGAATGGCACTGGCTTCTTCGCCGCTATCATGCTTATTCAGCAGGATCCGGAAGAGCTGTTGCCGGCGTGGATCCTCATTTAAATTGCTGAAGAGAAAAACAAACAGCTCTCTCATCCTGCCGAGCGGATCTGGCTCATCAGGGTTTTCGCTTGCCTGAGCAATGGGCTCATACGGCAAAAGCACCTCATCCCACAGGGCGTTGTGCAGGTCTGCCTTGTTGGCAAAGTGCCAATAAATGGCACCCCGGGTGACGCCGGCCTCCTTGGCGATGTCCGCCAGGGAGGCCCGGGAAACTCCTCGTACCGATAAGACCCGCACAGCTGCATCGAGAATGGCGGTACGGGTAGCCTGCGCCTCTTCTTTGGTTTTTCTAGCCATTATTCATCCCGGTAGCGAGGCCTGTTGCCTGTCTTTCTTGCTGTCCTGCCGTCTGCGGTATCTCGCTCCACTCTTGCCAGCCGCCCCCCAGCACCTTATACAGGTTAACTCGGTTGGTACTTTCCGCCAACTGTAATGAGAGCAGGTTTTTTCGCGACGTATACAGGGAACGCTGGGCATCAAGCAGGGTGAGGAAGCTATCTAACCCCTGGTGATAGCGGTCCCGGGCCAGAGTGAAATAGTCCTGATTAGCGGCAAGATTGGCCTTTTGTGCGATCATCTGTTCCCGGTATCCCTCGACGGCAACCAGTGCATCAGCCGCTTCGCGGAAGGCCTGCTGGATGGTCCGCTCATAGCGGGCCACGGAGATATTTTTGCGAATTTCGGCGACATCGAGTTGTGCCGCCAAGCGACCGCCGGTGAAGATGGGCAGGGTCAGGCTCGGTGCAAAAATCCAAGAGCCTGAACTGCCATCGAAAAGATCGGTCAAATCACCACTGATCACACCGGCGGCAGCGGTCAGGTTGACAGCGGGAAAAAAAGCGGCCCGGGCCGCGCCGATGCTGGCATGGGCGCCCTGCAGTTCGTGCTCGGCGGCCATGATGTCCGGTCGCTGGAGCAATATATGGGAGGAGAGGTGGGCTGGCAGCGTGGATTCCCCGATCTGCTTGACCAGGGGCAGTTGTTGCCCGGTCTCAATCGGTGGTGTTCCGCCGGTGAGCAGGACAAGATAATTGACATCCTGCGCCACCAGCCGCCGGTACAGAGCGAGGTTGGCCCGGGCAGTTTCCAACCCGGTCCGGGCCTGAGCCAGTTCCAGCTGGGTAGCCAGTCCTTCCCGGGTCCGCTGTTCGATAAGCTGAAATGACTCTTCCTCGATGCGGTGGGTATCCTCGGTAATGGCAAGCAGTTCGCGGTCGGTGTGCCAAGTAAAATAAGCTCTGGCCACCTCTGCGACCAGACTGATTCGGGCACTGCGGTGGGTTTCCTCCATGGCCAGGTACTGTGCCAGGGCCTGGCCCTTGAGGTTACGTACCCTGCCAAAAAAATCGAGTTCATAGGCCGTGATCCCAACTGATGCGGAATAGAGTTCAGCGGTGATATGGTTGTTGCTGCTCAGCGTGCGTTGTTTGGTGCCGGCAGCATCGCCACTGACAGTCGGCAACAGCGGCGCCCGCTGGATTCGGTACTGGGCCTGGTAGGCTTCGACGGTGAGGGCTGTTTCCCGCAAGTCGCGGTTATGACTCAGGGCTGACTGGATAAGCTTCTGCAGGGAGGGATCAGGGAAAACGTCCCGCCAACCGAGAGCCGCGATATCGGTGGGCACTGATTCGGCCGATCCATCCCTTTTTTCCTGGACCTGGGGGACGGGTAGGATATCGGCCACCGGCGGGTCGGG
>SKJK01000211.1 GCA_007121995.1 Desulfobulbaceae bacterium | reverse complement strand
GTCAATCCCTGCAATGGACTATGCCTGAATGCCCTTCACGATCGGGCGTTTGACCGTGGGCTGATGACGGTATCCGCCGACTTCTGCGTGATCTTCGCTTCCGAAATCGCGGCATGTCAAGATGAACCACCGAACGCGCTTCTGTTGCGTTACGCTGGGCGGAAACTGAACATGCCCGAACGCTTCCGTCCCGATCCCGAGTTCCTGCGATACCATCGCGAGAACATATTCGTCGGGTGATCGATACCGAGCGGATGGATTCCTGAACTATGCCACCAGCCTGCGGCAGCGTCGCAGCGTACGCGCTGGCCGTGCACTTGAGAATCATCTCAAGGCCATCCGGCGCCGGTTTGGGTCTAGGCGCTGTGGAGGCGGTGACCACCATATCGAACCAGCTCCGCAGGGCAAAGGTATCGAGAATGGTCTCCATGGTGTCGGTTCTGTTGGTCGAGATAGCCGTACCGTAGCGGCGGGACTTGATGATCCGGAGAAAAGCCATTAGATCTGGTTCCATCTCCATATAGCGTAGGTAGGGACGATAATCTAACGTATCTCGACGATACGCATTGACCGCATCCAGAGAGACGTGATCATGGTTGCGAAATATATAGCGCACCGAGTCGTAAACGTTATGGATGTGGACATAATGGAGTTCTTCTTCATCCATGGGGGGACAGGAAAATGCATCCAGAAGAGCATTATAATAGCGTCGGTTGGCCTCGCGAGAATTGAACAGGACGCCATCGCAGTCAAAAACGACAAGTTTCAGTCTATAGTGATGCATTGGCAACGTATCAGGACAGGATACCTGATGTCTCCCTGGTGAGTTGGTCGAAAAAAAATTCCATGAACGCGTGCCGTTTTTCCGCTATTTGGCGTCCGATTGGGGTGAGCATCTGCTGTTTGACTCGGGACATCTTGACCCGAAACTCTCGGTAGGCGGTATCTTCCAGAGAATATGCCCTGGTCTGGGTGTGGTCCTGCTCCGGATTGTGCAGGCGGGCACCAATCTGACCGGCAAAGAGAAAGGCTCGACCGATACCGACAGCTCCAATGGAGTCCAGCTTGTCGGCATCGAAAAGGATTTTGGCTTCAAGGGATTCGGGAGCTCTCCCGCCACGAAACCGATGGGTACGTATACAGTGACAGATGGCCTCAATGACCTCCTCACTGTACCCGGTCTTTTTCAACAGTTCAGCGGCGATTTCGGCGCCGCACTGCGCATGGCATATTTTTCCTCGGCTTGTGCGCTCTTCTTTTCGGCCAATATCGTGCAGGAGTGCCGCCGGGGC
The DNA here is from genome assembly GCA_007121995.1 of Desulfobulbaceae bacterium. Classification (GTDB taxonomy): domain Bacteria; phylum Desulfobacterota; class Desulfobulbia; order Desulfobulbales; family Desulfobulbaceae; genus Desulfobulbus. The sequence continues at coordinate 5,871 of SKJK01000211.1, read as the reverse complement.
GAGGATGTCGCTACGGGCCATCATGCTGCGACCAATAACCAGGGCAGTCCTCAGGACTCGCTCGCTGTGATCGGGTCCGTGGGAACCCCCTTCAGCGAGGCAGTAAGGTGCGCTGATTTCTCTGAGCTGTTGGAGGCGATCCGCGGCGCAGGAAAGTGCTGGAGGTGGCTGAGTAAAGGGCGGACGTGCAGAAGACATGGTGGTTATTCTCTGAAAAATTCCTGAAGCAACCAGTGGACGCCAAGGAGTAACAGCTCTTCGTCATCACCAGCCAGGCCGCGCAGATGGCCGGGCTGCAGGGGGCGCTGCAGAGCGATATGCCCTGCCGTCATGTCCAGCCTGAATTGGTCGAGATCGTAGAGTGCCAGGATAAACTGATGGCATTGATGGCGTGACGGGCGAAACTGTCCACTTTGGATACGACAGTGCTGGAGAAGGGGCAGCAGCAGATCATTCTTTTGGTTGTATGCCTCCATACCTTGGCTATGAAGATAGGTTGCCACGGTCTGGGTATCCGATGATTCTGCGAACCCCTGGCAATGGGGCTCGCGGATCAGTACCAACGTTTCCTCTGGCAGTGATGTTCTTGTTTGTGAAGCGCCTCGCCCTACGGGATACCCGCGGCAGCTTCCCGGCCGATCAGCGTATACGGAACAGCCAGTTTTACAGAGAAAAACGCAACTGGCCCGTCCATCGTCGACCATGGTCAGGTAGCAGGTTGGCAGATTCTGTTGTTCATCCTGCTCGATGAGTACGTATTGTTCGAGAAACCTGGTTGAGGAGATCTGCAGGCGCTGTTTGAGCCGGAGCACATCATAAGGCGACAGGGCGAGGTCCAGTTCCCGGCAGCATTCGGTGAAGCAGGGGACCCCGGGATGACAGACAAAGGTCAAGGGTTGATCTGCCGTGGTCGGCTGGAAGTGTTCCGGCAAATGTCCCTCAGTCATGTTTGTTCCATTTAAAGGTAAGTAAGGGGCTGGCAATGAAGACGGAGGAATACATGCCGACGACCAGGCCAATGAGGAGAACAAAGGAAAAGTCGTGAATGGCGATGCCGCCGAAGAAAAAGAGAGCAGCCACAGTGAACAGGAGAGTCAGAGTGGTGATCACGGACCGGGCTAAAATCTGGTTGATACTGTTGTTGATGACTTGAAAAAAAGGCAGCTCATCGTTTTTACGCATATTTTCGCGAATGCGATCAAAAACGACCACGGTATCGTTGAGGGAGTAGCCTGCCAGGGTGAGCAGGGCAGTGACGATCAGCAGGGTGATTTCTTTATTGAATAACCAAAAGATACCGACAGCAACCAGAACATCGTGAAATGTGGCTACTGTGGCGGCCAGGCCAAAGCGGAGGTCAAAGCGCAGGGCAAGATACAGCACCACCCCCAGCATGGACAGCGCGATGGATAAAATTGCTTTGCTACGGAGATCCGCTGAAATGGAGGCGCCGATTTCCGATTTGCTTTCCATGGAAAAGCCTTTATCCGCCAGTTCGTTGACCAGGATTGCAGTGATCTGGTCACTTTCATCACCAATGGTCTCCATCGCCTCTTTTATTTTGACAATGAGTCGATCTTCATTGGTCACCCGTTGCAGGTCGACTCCGGCAAAGCCGCCGTTTGTCAGCGCACCGCGAACTTCTTCCAGGGTAAAGGACCTTTCTGCCTTGTATTGCAACATGCTGCCACCGGTGAAATCAACCCCGAGGTTGGCTTGGCCGCGGACTATTTCCACGCAGGCAATGCCTCCGAACAATACGAGAACTCCAGAGATGGCAAAGGCAATCTTCCGGAACCCCATGAAGTCGAAATTTGTTGTGCCGATCAGGCTGAAAAAACGGATAGCCTTGAGTCGTTTGAAGCTGAACATGGTATCATAGATCAGACGACTGACGAACAGCACGGCAAAAAGATTGAAGATGATGCCCAGGCTCAGGGTGATGGCAAATCCTTTGATGGGGCCGGTTCCGAACAGGAACAGCACCAGGGCGGTGATCAGGGTGGTCAACTGGGCGTCGACAATACTCCAGTACGCTTTGTTGAAGCCGGAATCAACACCTGCCTTTGGTGATTTGCCCAGGGCAAATTCCTCCCGCATCCGTTCAAAAATCAAAACGTTGGCATCCACCGCCATACCGACGGAGAGGATGATGCCAGCGATACCGGGCAGGGTCAGAGTGGCGCCGAACAAGGCAAGGCCAACAAAAAGCAGCAGGATATTCAGGGCCAGGGCCACGTTGGCGATAAGACCGGACAGCCGATAATAGATGATCATGAAAGATATGACCAGCACGGCTCCCAGCAGACCGGAAAAGATGCCTTTATTGATGGAATCCTGGCCCAGGCTGGCCCCAACTGTCAGATTCTGTATCACATCCACCGGAGCAGGCAGGGCGCCGACCCGCAGGACAATGGCCAGGTCGGTGGCTTCTTCATGGGTGAAGTTGCCCGAGATCTGAGCGCTGCCGCCGAGAATCCGTTCTCGGATAACCGGAGCGGAACGGACATTTTCGTCAAGAATAATAGCAAGCCGCCTGCCGACGTTCTCTTCGGTGATGTTGGCGAACACCTGGCCGCCGTGGCCGGTGAGGTCAAGGCTGACATACGGTTCGTTGAAGGTACCACCAATGCGGACCTGGGCGTTTTTGACCATATCACCGGTCATCAGAATCGGGCTTTCCAGGAGAATGGGCACTCGGGATTCCTGTCTGGTGAAGTTGTCGACCACCCGCTCGAAATAGATTTCCGTGCCGCGAGGCAGTCTGTGCTGTACCGCCAGGTTCAACTGCCTTCTACTGTCGCCCTCCTGCCAATGTCCGGCTTCCACCGCCTCGGTGACTAATTGGGCTGGGATGACACCGGGGGCTTCTGCAACCAGTTTGAATTCCAGTTGCGCGGTCTGACCTATGAGCGCCATGGCCCGGTCCGGGTCGCTGACTCCGGGGAGCTGGACGATGATCTGGTCTTCCCCTTGACGGAGGACGACCGGTTCTGCCACCCCGAATTGATCGATTCTGTTGCGTATTATTTCAAGAGACTGAATGACCGCATTTTTTTCAATAAAGTCGATCTCATCTCGATTGAGTCGCAGGAGAACCCGGGGAAAAGTGCCTTCTTCAGCTTCGATCTGGGAGTCAAGATTAGGAAAACTGTCATTGAGAACCTGTTCCACCGTCTGCAAGGCGCCAATATTCGGCAGGGCAAAAAGGATAGCCTTGGGTGATCCTGAATCAATACGAACAGCGTTGATATTTTTCTGAGCAAGAATGGTCCTGAAATCCGTCGCGGCAAAATCAAGCGAGTTCTCGACCGCTTTGTCAATATCAACCCGGAGGACGACGTGTATTCCTCCCTGCAGATCCAGGCCGAGTTTGAGACCAGCGGGTGCCATGTACTGCTGCCACCACTCAGGTACATCGTCGGTCAGGGAGGGATACAGAACCAGAGCTGAAAAAATGAGAAGAAGAAAGACGGACCCTATTTTAAGTTTCAAGCTGGTATTCATGGACAAAGTACCTGTTACTGGATGTCTCGACGATGGGGACTGAATGCGTGCGCAAAATTTTTTGATTATACGTTGTTACAATGCTTGACGCAATGGTGGGAAGCGCTTTTTGTGAAAAAGACGCTCAGGTGCTCCGGTTAATGGCAGCAGCCATGCAAGCTGCGCCGAACCCATTGTCAATGTTAACAACAGCCAGGCCTGGAGCACAACTGTTCAGCATGCCGAGAAGTGCGGCAAACCCACCCAGGCCGGCACCATAGCCGACGCTGGTGGGTACTCCGATGACCGGTGCAGCGGTCATGCCGGCAACCACCGAGGGAAGAGCGCCTTCCATGCCGGCTGCGACGATAATAACCTGACTGCGTTGGAGAAGGTCGCTGTGGGCCAGAATGCGATGAATACCAGCCACACCGGCATCATAGACGGTTTCAACGGGGTGACCATACCATTGCAGGGTTATTCGTGCCTCTTCGGCAACCGGTTTGTCCGAGGTGCCTGCAGTGACGATGGCAACTGTCCCGGCAGCGATGTCCCGGGGAATGAAGCGGTCGTTGCCGGTAATGATTCTGGCTTCGGGATGGTAGGTGAGGCCGTCCAGGCGGGTGGTGACGGCTGCCGCTTTAACCGAAGAGACTCTGGTCGCCAGCACAACGGCTGAGGCCTGCTGCAGGGCGCCAATGGTCTCGATCAGTTGGTCGGCGGACTTGTTCTCGCCGAAAACCGCTTCAGGGTATCCGGTGCGCAGAGTGCGGTGATGGTCGAGACGGGCTGAGTGCAGGATCTCAACAGGCCAGTTGCGCAGTCGATCTAGGGCGTTGTTGACTGTCAAGTTTCCGGTGCGCACCTGATGGAGTAGGTCGGAAAGATGTTGTTTGTTCATGAGAGGGTGAAAATATTATCCTTGCCTGGCGACAATCTGTGACCTCGATCGGTCCTGAAAAAGCTGGTTCATCCGCTTGTGCCTACTGGGCATTTCGTAGAGGTATATTCTTGTATCCGTGACGGCTGGAGTTGAATTCGGGTATGCTGTCCTGTCGCCAGGGAGTAGGTGCGGCGTTTTTTTAAATAGGTCGTCACCCGCCGCCCTTCGGGGCGATCCGGCTTGACTCGCACGGCCATGATCGGAAGATTGCAGTGCTTGTTGCCTTGTATCTCCTGAAACCGCTCAGCGGCTACGAACCTACCATGGGACAAGCAGGACGTAAACAGTTTACGCCTTGGACCTGTTCTGTTAGATTGCCGTCAACCGATATGAGTAATCGGACCGTCAGGTGCGGCCGGAGGACATCCCATGACGAATACCCATCTTCCCCCTTTTGTGCAGGCCTTATTGCAGCCGGAGTGCTATGCGCACCCCGCAGTCGATATCCGCCTTGTCCAGACTCATATCTCGTATGTGATCCTTGCCGGTGCTTATGTCTATAAGTTCAAAAAACCGGTGAATTTCGGATTTCTTGATTTCACTACCCTGGAAAAGCGGCGGTTTTACTGCCACCAGGAACTGATGCTGAACCGTCGTCTCTGTCCGGACATCTATCTCGGTGTGGTTACAGTGACCGTTCCCCCGCAAGGGGGGTGGGTACTGGAAGGTACCGGGGAGGTGGTGGAATATGGCGTCCAAATGGTACGGATGCCGGAAGAACGGATGATGCCGCAACTTATCGCGTCCGGCGGTTTGCAACCAGAGCATATCGATGGCCTGGTGGAGGTGCTGGCGGATTTTTATCAGCGGGCGGAAAGCGGGGAAAAAATCAACCAATTTGGTACCGCCGCGGCGGTTGGCGTCAATGTTTTAGAAAATTTCAGCCAGATCGAACCCTTCATAGGTCAGGGAGGATTGACAAAGGATCGGTTCAGACTGCTCTCTGCATATGCACGGCAATTTCTTGCCAGAAAGGAGCTCTTTGCGCAACGCATTCAAGGTCGGTTTATTCGTGATTGTCACGGTGATCTTTATTCTGCGAATATCTGCCTGGCTGATAAAGTATACATTTATGATTGTATTGAGTTCAATGAGCGTTTTCGCTACTGTGATGTGGCCAGCGATGTTGCTTTTCTGGTTATGGACCTGGATTTTCATGGTCTGGAGACAATGTCACGGCAATTTATTGATACCTTTATCAGCAGAACAGCTGATTCCGGATTGATGGAGGTGATGGATTTTTACAAGTGCTATCGGGCAGTTGTGCGCGGAAAAATCAGGCTGTTCACGGCGAATGATCCAACGGTGACGGAATCGGTCCGGGCGGATTGTTTCCTCAAGGCCGCGCAATATTTCCAACTTGCCGCCCGGTACGCCGCAACATGAATGCGGCGAAGGTGGGAGCGGTTTCACGCAGGGCGGCAACAACCATACTGGTCTTT
>SKJK01000058.1 GCA_007121995.1 Desulfobulbaceae bacterium | reverse complement strand
CAGACCGACAACCAGAAGCCCCAGGTGCTGCTGACGATGATTCATTGGGACCGCCGCCATCCCGTCTGTTCCCAAAAGTCTAAGCAGTTGAGCGTCGAGAAGACTGGGCCTGGCCTGATCCGTCCCCTTTTCGGGAAACAGGAAGAGCGGGTCCAGCCCCCCCATGGCCCGTCCCGGCAGGCTCTTGTCATGACGGTCAAGGGAAAATGACAACTCGGCTGTTTCTCTGGCCAGTTTATTGTCTGCAGAGGTCAGGCAGTGGAGTGTTCTGGTGGTCTCGTCCGACAACAGGAGCAGACAGGCATCTTCGTTGAAAAGAATTTTCAGCCCTTGTTCCGCTGCAGCGGCAATCTGCTCCTTACTTTCAGCCTGAAGGAGGTTAGCAAGCACACCGTTGAGCTGGGTAATATTGCGAATGCGATGGATCAGCCCCAGGGTGGTTTCCTTGTGGCTTTCCTCGCTCTCCGGTTCCCGGTCATGGGAGGTTTTGGCCCCTGTTGGTATGTGGATGCCCAGGCCAGCAGCAATCCGGGCAAGTTGTTCTTCAAGACCTTCGTAGAGTTGATCAACCTGGGCAGGCTGCAGGTCGAAGTATCGGCCGGCTGTGTCCAGACACTCCTGGTCGGTGGAATCCCCGTGGGCAAGAAGGTCGGCCAAAGCGGTGATTCTGGTCAGGGGCAGGGCCTGGGTGACTTCATCGACCGGGTGGTGATGGTAGCGGATAGCATCGGCAAGCAGGGAGGGCAGGTGCCACTGTTCACAGAGCCAGGCACCAGCCTCACAGTGATTGATGCGGAGTTTTTCTTCTTCAAGAAAGGCCAGCCGGCCGCTGTGGCAGCGGACACCTTTGAGCAGCAGTGGCGCGTAGGTTCCGGGAAAAGCCATCCATAATAATAACTTGCCAATGTCATGGAGCAGACCGGCCAGGTATGCTTCTGATGGGTCGCCGTAGCCGACATTTTCAGCAATTTTCCGGGAGAGCAGGGCTGCCAGGCAGGAGTGGTGCCAGAATCGGTCAATGGAAAGCAGTCCATTGGTTTCCACCCGGCGAAATACCTGTTGCACTGAGACGCTGACTGCGAGATTGCGGACGGTGTCGGCGCCCAGGTAGACCACCGCCTGTTCCAAGTTGGTAAAGGCTTTGCGTGCTCCGATAAACGCTGAATTGACGAGTTGAAGGAGTTTGGCGCAGATGGCCGCATCTTTGGTGGCTATCCGGGCAATGGCCTGCAGGTTGACCTCCGAGGCGTGGCACTGATCGATCAGTTGCACCAAAACCTGGGGCATGCTGGGTAAGTTCCCGGAAACTTTTAAATTATTCAGCGTTTTATGCAGGTCAGTCATGGCCATTTACAAAGGCTGGACGGAAGTTGAAGCAAAAAAAGAGATTGCTGGGTATATAGCAGAGTACTGGTGAAAAAGCCAGTCATCGAACCTCATGCCCGGTAAAGAAATAATGAATCCCTGTATCTGTGACGGCTGGGCCTTTGCATTGTAAGTGGTCCCAAGTGTGCTGGATAGAATTACCTTGACCTGGACCAATCGGGTTAGGTATTTTTCACCTATTGGAGGCAGCTGCGGTGTTGGACTGCGCTGAATGCCCGTATCCAGGAGATTTTTTTTGAGAATACAGGAGGAGGCAGATGACCTGTCTGCGCATAGTTGGTCGTTTTGTTTTTTGTCTGATGAGCCTGGCTGTTCTGCTGGTGGCCACAGGGTGTTCAAAAAAGATGTACGGGGCGGTGAAGTTCGAAAGTTCTCCAGCTGGAGCCGAAGTGGTGAACCTTCGGGACGACACCTCCCTGGGAGTCTCCCCGCTGGTCGTTGTCTGGGAGTCCGGTGATGGTAAGCCCGAGTATGTGACGATTCAGATGCGTAAATCAGGGTACCGGGAAGCGATTACTTCATTCTGGGTTAACACCCGCCATCAAACCAGAGAAATGGCCAGGGAAGAGGCCCATCCCATCTTCATGGAATTGGAGCCGAGGTGAACGACATGGCAGAACAAGGCCGATGTTATCCACAACGAATAAAGCAGGGTTGGTCTCTGGGCGTTGCCCTGGTGCTGGTGGGTCTCTTGACAGGGTGTGGCGAGAAGACGGCAACGGTGCAGTTTAAGGTTAATTCACAACCAGAAGGCTCGTATGTGCTGTATCAGATGCGAGGTCCACAAGTGCCCTGTGCAGATGAGTGGATTTTTCTGGGTATGACTCCCCTGCGGGGTGTTCGCCAGTTTGACCGGCAACAACTGGAAAGCAGCAGCAAAATTACCCTGAAGGTCATGCATAAGGGGTATCTTGAACAGAAGGTCGAGTGGGATGGTCCTGGGTTTTACAGCGAGGCTCAAGACAAGGGCGGGGTGTTTTTTGCCCCGATCATGATTCCGGTGCCCTCACCATGAGCATGTGTATTATTGGAGAAGGAGGTTCTATTGCTAGTTGATGGACAAAATTATCGTTCAATCTGGCTGGCTGCGGACGGGGTCGGCGTTGAGATCATCGACCAGACCAGGTTGCCCTTCACTTTTGTTGTCGCTCGTCTGGATTGCCTGCAGGAAGCGATGGACGCCATCAAAAACATGCAGGTTCGCGGTGCGCCGCTGATCGGGGCTACGGCTGCTTATGGTATATGCTTGGGCCTTCGTGAAGGGACAAGTACGGACCATCTTGAAGATATGGCCGGACAATTAATCTCCTGCCGACCGACAGCGATCAATCTGCGCTGGGCGGTGGAACGGATGCTCCGCATGTTGTTGCCTTTGCCGGAGGAGGTGCGGCTTGAGGTAGCCTATCAGGAGGCCGAGCAGATCTGTAATGAGGATGTACAGACCAACGAGGCTATTGGTACCCACGGCTTAGCCCTGATCAGAGAAATCTGGGAGAAGAAGGGCGGTGAGGATCCGGTTCGCATCCTCACCCACTGTAATGCCGGCTGGCTGGCCACGGTGGACTGGGGGACTGCCCTGGCCCCGGTTTATAAGGCCGCCGCTGCCGGAATTCCTGTCCACGTCTGGGTGGATGAGACCCGCCCCCGTAACCAGGGGGCGTCTCTCACCGCCTGGGAACTGGCTGCCGCAGGTCTTCCCCATCACCTGGTCGTGGATAATGCCGGCGGATTTCTCATGCAGCGCGGCCAGGTTGATCTCTGTCTGGTAGGGACCGACCGGACCACGGCAAGCGGCGATGTCTGCAACAAGATCGGCACCTATCTCAAAGCCCTGGCCGCTGTTGACAATGGTGTCCCTTTTTACGTCGCCCTGCCTGGTTCCACAGTGGACTGGACAGTGACCAACGGTCTGGCCACTATCCCCATTGAAGAGCGATGTGCTGAGGAGGTGTTGCAGATTCAGGGCCTGGATGCAGAGGGAGAAATGCGGGTTATTTCCATTGCACCGGCCATCACCCCGGCTGTCAACCCAGCTTTTGATGTTACCCCGGCAGCTCTGGTGACCGGCCTGGTGACCGAGCGCGGCATCTGCAAGGCCAGCAGCGAAGGGCTGCGCAACCTCTTCCCGGAACAGCGATGACCCAGGCCAGCGAAGACCTGCGGCAGAAGCTGCTGGCAATCGCCCGGGCGATGAACGGTATGGGGCTCAACCAGGCTACCTCCGGCAATTTGAGCGTCCGTTGCGACGATGGTTTTTTGATCACTCCTTCCGCCTTGGCATACCAGGACTGCACTCCTGCGGATGTCGTCTGGCTGGATTGTTCCGGTCAACCCAAAGACGAGGCGCAACAGCGCAAGCCTTCCTCAGAATGGCGCATGCATCGCGATATTTATCGTCATCATCCCCAAGCCGGTTGTATCCTCCATGCCCATAGTCCCTATTGTTCGGTTCTTGCTTGCCTGGAGCGACCCATCCCCCCTTTTCATTACATGGTTGCCGTGGCCGGTGGCGACACTATCCGGTGCGCGCCGTACGCCACCTTTGGTACCCAGGAGTTGTCGGATAGAGTGATAGAGGCCCTGCGCGAGCGGCGCGCTGCTCTTCTGGCCCATCATGGTATGATTTGTTGTGCCGCTGATCTTGACCGGGTGCTGGCGCTGGCCATCGAGGTGGAAAACCTGGCGCGGGTTTACGTGCTTGCTCTGCAGGTGACCGAGCCGCCGTTGCTCTCCACAGAGCAGATGACGGCAGTACTGCACCGTTTCCAGGAGTATAAAGCCTGAACGTACGCGGGGAGGCGCAGCTCTTCTTTGCACGGTCGTGCCTGGCACCAGGCCCATTTCCCGCGGACGGCGATCGAGATCACCGCTCACTTTGACGACGATGCTGGCGCCGCGCTGGTTCAAGGCCATTGTGCGAAGATTGATGATGACTACGGCTTTTTATACAGTAGAACTGATTTTTGCCCAACTGTCGCGGAGCGTAACAATCCGGTTGAACACCGGTCTGTCCGGGGTGCTTTCCACGTCATCGAGACAGAAATAGCCCTGACGTTCGAATTGATAACGGTCCTCACCAGTCGCCCGAGCCAATCCAGGCTCCAGAGCACAGTCAGTCAGTACATTCAGGGAGTCTGGATTCAGGAACTCCTTGAAATTTTTTTCTTTATCCATTTCCGGGTCGGCAACGGTGAAGAGCCGGTCATAGAGGCGGACTTCAGCTCGCATGGCATGAGGCGCGGACACCCAGTGGATGGTTCCCTTGACCTTGCGGCCGTCGGGGGACGAACCGCCCTTGCTCTCGGGATCATAGGTGCAGTGGAGTTCAACAATTCGGCCGTCTTCGTCTTTAATCACCTGTTGACAGGTGATCAGGTAGGCGTACCGCAACCGAACTTCCCGACCGACACTCAGGCGAAAGAATTTTTTCGGCGCGTTTTCCAGGAAATCAGATTGTTCGATATATAATTCGCGAGAAAAAGGTACCCGTCGTTCTCCCAGCTCCGGATTTTGAGGGTGATTCTGTGCGACCATCTCCTCGGTCTGGTTTTGCGGGTAGTTGGTGAGGACAATTTTAAGCGGTTCAAGCACCCCAAAAACCCGGGGTGCATGCTGGTTGAGGTCCTCACGCACCGCGTTTTCCAGCACGCCCATGTCGATCCAGGATTCGCGTTTGCCAATGCCGATGGTGGCGCAGAAGCGACGAATGGCAGCTGGAGGACAGCCCCGGCGGCGCAGTCCCGACAGCGTCAGCATCCTCGGGTCATCCCAGCCGGACACATGTCCCTCTTCGACCAATTGCAGTAATTTACGTTTACTGGTCACCGTATAGTTGATGTTCAAGCGGGCGAACTCGATTTGACGAGGGTGATTCGGGGTTTGCAGCGTATCCAGAACCCAGTCGTACAGGGCGCGGTTATTCTCAAACTCCAAGGTACAGAGAGAATGGGTGACCTGCTCCAGCATATCGGAAAGACAATGGGTGAAGTCATACATCGGATAGATGCACCACTTGTCACCGGTACGATGGTGGTTGGTTTTAAGAATGCGATACAAGACAGGGTCCCGCATGATCATATGAGCAGAGGTCATATCGATCTTTGCCCTGAGTACACAGACGCCTTCCTCAATATCTCCTGCACGCATCCTGGCAAAGAGGGCGAGGTTTTCCTCGACAGAGCGATAGCGGTACGGACTTTCCCGACCGGATTCGGTCAGCGTGCCGCGGTATTCCCTGATGGCATCGGCGGTGAGGTGACAGACATAGGCCTTGCCCATTTCGATCAAGCGAACAGCATAGTCGTGGAGTTGCTCGAAATAATCGGACGCGTAATAGAGGTGAGGCCCCCAGTCAAATCCAAGCCAACGTACATCCCGCTTGATAGCTTCAACGTATTCGCTTGACTCCTTATCGGGATTGGTGTCATCGAAACGCATGTGGCAGGTGCCATTGTATTCCTGAGCAACACCGAAATTGAGACAGATCGATTTGGCGTGACCAATATGGAGAAATCCATTGGGCTCGGGCGGAAAACGGGTGATAATGCTTCGATGTTTCCCGGAGGCGAGATCGTCGGCAATGATCTGGCGGATGAAGTCGAGCGGTTTTGTTGCTGTTTCTTTTTCCGTTGTCATGGGTGTTTTGATTTTCTGAATAAATTACGCTTTGGTAAAGAGATGGTCGACATGCCGCAACCGGGTTGTCACTGTATCTCTGCCCAGGGTGATGATAATATCAAACATCGAAGGGCCGGCCAGCTGGCCGGTGAGAACGGTCCGCATGGCATTGATGAGCACGCCGGGTTTGATTTGCAGTTCATCGGCCAGCTGGCGGCAGACACGTTCAGTCTCCGTAGTACTGAATTCCTCCAGAGAAGCGTATCGCTCTGCCAATTGCGGTAGCCAGGTTTTTAAATCCGGATATTTGAGTAGATTTTTCGCCAGTGGTTTGGGGTCAATGGTATATGTTTCGGAAAAATACGCACGGCCGGTGGTGGTGAAATCCTTGAGAGTATGAAATCGATCCCGGATCATGTCCAGGGTTGCTAAATACCAGTCAAGCCTGTTTCCTGTATAGGCTGGATCCCACAGGTTTTCGGCCTCCAGTTCGTTGCGCACCAGCTGGCCCAGTTGGTCGAGTTCCATGGTACGCAGATACTGCTCGTTGATGGCAATCAATTTTGGGTCTGTAAAAAACTTTGGATCTCCGGGTTTATAGTTAAAGACCGAATTGACCCTGCTCATGCGGGAAAGGCTGAAGGCCTCGATCAACTCTTCACGGGAAAAAATTTCCTGATCAGTGCCGGGGTTCCAGCCAAGAAGGCACAGGAAATTGCACACAGCCCAAGGCAGAAAACCCTTGTCTCGGTAAAACTGTACAGATACCACCTCGCCATGACTTCGTTTGGAAATCTTGCGTTTTTGCAGGTCAAGGGTAAGGGGCATATGTGCGAAAACAGGCAGTCTTGCTCCCAATGCTTCGTACAGGAGTACCTGGCGGGTGGTGTTGGTCATGTGATCCTGGCCGCGGATAATATGGCTGATGCGGTCGCGAATATCATCCACTACGTTACATAACAGGTAGAGCGGCTTGCCGTTAGAGCGAACAATGACAAAGTCTTCAATTTCAGCGTAAGCCCGTTCAATGCGACCTAGAACTTCATCATCGTAGAAGAGAGTGCCCTGGCGTTCGGGTACTTTGAAACGGATCACAAAGGGGAGCCCCTGAGCTTTTTTTTCCCTGATCACCTCATCGCTTAGGTGACGGCAGGTCCCGTCATAGCCGCTTTCCCGTTTGTTGGCCCGCAT
>SKJK01000108.1 GCA_007121995.1 Desulfobulbaceae bacterium | reverse complement strand
TACAGTTGCGGTCTCATCTTTCTCCTGCCTCCTTCTTTCCTCCCGCCTCCTGATATCACCAGAGGCCTGGATCAGTTCGCCGATCCACTGCTGTTCCTGGGCCTGCAGTTGCTCTGGGGTGTGCTATTTCTTTTTTTCGGACGCAGCATGGTCACTGGCGCCACCCTTTCCTTTCAGGTCCATCGAGACCGAGTCTGAACTGTCACATAATGAGAAAATCCAAACAATATTCCAACCGAAAGACAATGAAAACCTGATCAAAGGAAAACAGGGCAGAGCTACATTGATTAAACAGGCAGAACAAAGGATCCGAAGTGACGGAGCGAAGTCCTATTGTGTGGATCATTGATCCGGCACCGGCTTCCTGCAAACCACAGACGGCAAACCCGAAGGAGAACCCCTATGCCGAAACTTCACTTCAGGACTATCTGGATTTCCGATCTCCATTTGGGCACCAGAAACCTGCAGAGCGAAAAACTCCTCGATTTTCTGCTCCAGACGGAATCGGAATTTCTTTATCTGGTGGGAGATATTTTTGATCTAGTGCAGGCCCGGAGCCAATGGTATTGGCCGGAGATCAACGATCATATCGTGCAGGCAATTCTCGACAAAGCGGAAAAGGGTACCAAAGTTTTCTACCTTCCCGGCAACCACGACCACATGTTGCGCAAGTATAACGGCACCAGCATCAATAAGATCCGCATCGTCAACAACGCGGTGCACCAAACCGCTGACGGCCGGAGCTATCTGGTGCTGCACGGAGATGCATTCGATCCGGTGGTCCAGAATATTCCCTGGCTGGCCAACATCGGCAGTAGAGCCTATGTCATGCTGCTGATGGTCAATCGCTGGTTCAATCTTGGCCGGCACGCCATGGGGCGGGAATACCATTCGATATCCGCCTGGATGAAGAACCAGGTGAAAATCGTGGTCAACTACATGGGACGCTTTGAAGAAGTGGTGGTGCAGGAGGTACGGGAACATAAGGTGGACGGTTTGATCTGCGGACACATTCACCGCGCATCCATCAGAGAGATTGACAACATTCTCTACACCAATTCCGGTGACTGGGTGGAAAGCTGTACAGCCCTGGCTGAAAACGCCGAGGGCAGGCTTGGAATAATCGAGTGGCTTAATCAACAACCCCTGAAGGAAAGCACTGTGGTCAAAAACCATGAAGGTAAGCGATCACAGGCACCCCATCCTTACGCTGTCGGGGCTGCCCGCATAGAGTCACTCTAGCGGACAGCCACCTCTGTGCAAACCTCGGGTAACTGTGACCACTGACAACACAAGAGCATGAAAAACCCGACAGGTACCCCCCGCGACTGGTTACCCATGAAGATCTGTATCGCAACCGATGCCTGGCATCCACAAATTAATGGCGTAGTCACCACCTTGAGCCAGACTGCACAAACCTTGCAATCCTGGGGCCACGAAGTACTGTTAATCACCCCGGAACGGTTCAAAACCATCCCCTGTCCCACTTATCCTGAGATCCGGCTTTCCCTGATTACCCCAGCGATCGTCAGGAACATACTGGCGGATTTCAGCCCTCATGCGGTGCATATCGCCACGGAGGGGCCGATTGGCTGGATGACCCGAGCCGCCTGCAGACAACGAGATTTTGCCTTCACCACCTCCTACCACACTCGTTTCCCTGAATATGTCCGCATGCGGGTCCCGATCCCCCTGACCATGAGTTATGCGGTGGTCAGAAAGTTTCATCGCGCAGCACGGCGAACCATGGCGGCGCCGACCATTCTCAACGAACTGGAATCCAAAGCCTTCACCAACCTTGTTCCCTGGTCACGGGGTGTTGATGTTGACCTCTTCCAACCGCGGCAATGGCAGGGAGAGCCAATTGCCAGGCCGCTTTTTCTCTACGTGGGCCGGGTAGCCGTAGAGAAAAATCTTCCTGCCTTTCTCGATCTCGATCTGCCGGGGACCAAATGGGTGATCGGTGACGGACCTGCTCTTGAGTCTATGCGCCGGGTGTACCCCGAAGTTTATTTTACCGGAGCCAAAAAGGGGGTGGATCTGGCCAGGCATATGGCCGCAGCCGATGTCTTCGTCTTTCCCAGCCGAACTGACACCTTCGGTATTGTCCTCCTGGAGGCCATGGCCTGCGGCGTTCCCGTGGCTGCTTTCCCGGTAACCGGCCCGAAATATATTGTTCACGAAGGGACCAACGGCTGCCTTGATACCGACCTGGGTGCCGCCGCGCTCCGCGCTCTCACCGTATCCCGACAGCACTGCCGAGATTTTTCCACTGATCATTCATGGGAGTCCTGTAGCCGCCAGTTCTATGAAAATCTTGCTGTTAATACCTGAGTGGAATGTCGGCGGATACATTACTGTCGGTGAAGAACCACCATACTGCACCACCTCACAGCAGTTCACTGGCCAGCATAGCGAGCTGCGAACGCTCCCCCTTTTCAAGATTGACATGGGTATACAGCGCCTGTCCCTGCATTTTCTCTATCAGGTGACTGAGACCGTTGGATTGACTGTCAAGATAGGGATGGTCAATCTGGTGAATATCGCCGGTAAAGACCACTTTACTCTGTTCTCCGACCCGGGTGATGATGGTTTTGACCTCATGCGGAGTCAAATTCTGGGCTTCATCAATGATCATGAACTTTTTGACCAGACTGCGGCCGCGGATATAGGCCAACGGTTCGATGATCAACTTTTTATCTTCAAGCAGTCTGCCCAGCGTCTGGCCCATTTCACTCTGCTGGGAAAACTGATTGCGGATCACAGCCAGATTGTCATAGAGCGGCTGCATGTATGGACTGATCTTGGATTGAATGTCACCGGGTAAATAGCCGATGTCCTTGTTGGAGAGGGGCACGATCGGCCGAGCCAGCATGATCTGCCCATACAAAGAGAGCTGTTCAAGCCCGGCCGCCAATGCAAGAAGAGTTTTGCCGGTCCCTGCCTTACCGGAGATGGAGACCAGCGGTACCTCGGGGTTGCAAAGGGCATGGACGGCAAAACTTTGCTCAGCATTACGAGGAATTATACCACACACTGTTTTTCGATGGATTCTGCGGATTCGTCCGTCCCTGGAGTTGAACATAGCCAACGCTGATTTTCTACCGTTCCGCACGATCAGATACTCATTGGCAACCGGTGGTGGGGTACATTGCAACAGTCCTGGATCAATACCCTGAGGTTCTTGATGCAAGGCTTCAATCATCTCTGTGTCCGCGCCATCAAGACAGCGGCAACCGGTGTACAGCGTGCCAAGATCCTTGACATGATCCGTGGTGTAATCCTCTGCCATCAACCCGATCGCTTTAGCCTTCATCCTCAAATTGACATCCTTTGTCACCAGAACGAAGCGCCGAGACGCATCCGTCTTGGCCAGATGGTAGCCGATGTTGAGAATCTGATGGTCCGGTTTGCCCGGAGCCGCCGGGAAATGGTGTTGCAGATCGTGGTGCAGTGCCTGTTCCAGTTTGATCGACACCATCCCCTTGCCCGGACCGATATGTACGCCGCCATTGAGAAGCTTCCTGGCACTCAGACTGTCAAGGGTGCGAACAAACTCCCGAGCATGAAAATGCAGCGACTGATGGCCTTTCTTGAAATGATCGAGTTCCTCGAGAACGGTAATCGGAATAACGACATCATGTTCCTGGAAATTATTGATGCAGGTGGAATCATGCAGAATGACATTGGTATCCAGAATGAAGGTTTTCTTCACTGCAACGGTGTTCATGGGCGGTGGGTTCCTCGTAAACGATCACAGGGTTTGGAACTGTCTGGTTTATCACGCTCCTGTACTGTAGGCGGTCACAGGTGTCCCCGGTTTGCGCAGACGCGGTTGCCCTCTATAATAGCCCTTCTATGCGGGTAGCCACGTCCGTGCAAAGATGGGGTGCCTGTGACCGCTTACGGTTCCTCGTGTCCGGAAGACATGGGGCAAAGGAAAACTGATGCAGACAGTGCATCGGTTGACCGGAAGGCGGCTCGACAAAAAGGCAGAGTCCATCAATCAGCAGAGGATCGGCTAAATAAGGAGAAAATATCTCAGCCAGTGCTGCATGAATCAACTCCTTTTCCCTGGTTTCAGAGAGACGGGCCGTCAAGGTGAAATGAAAACAAAATTGTTCAAAAACATAAGGATACCCCCATAGCTCAAGATTTCTTTTTTCCTGGCCATTGAGCACAGCTGTCTTACGGCGAGCCAATTCACTTGGCGTCAAGGGAGCTCTGCAGTGATCAATGGCACGAATGCAGAGAGAGGCCAGAGTCTGGAGTGATAAGGAATGCCGGGCGGGCTGCAGGCAGAAAAAGCCGTTCATCTGCGAAAGCTTCAGGGCTGGGATGGAAAATGGCTGCTGCCTGGAAACAAAATCAGTCAGCACCTCAAGCAGATGAGGCTCAGTTGTTTTCCCGTTCAGACGAAACGGCGGGGTCATGGTGGCATGAAAACCGTAATGCCTGGGGATTCTGGTCAATTCCAGGATCCGTTCAGAATCGATACCACGGATTCGTGGCGGGGTCAGGAGCTGCCCGCTTCTGGCATCCCGGCCAAGCCAGCGGCTGCCCAATTGCCAGAGAGGCGTGGAGGCGGGAGGAGCGTAATAAATAGCATAACGCATAGGCACTACCAAGTTTGAGATTCGGTTTTCCGGCTGATACACCGGGGAAAGAGTGAAAGGATTCTGCATATCCTCACTATGAGCGCATCATTTTAGCCCCCTGTTACAAAACCATTACAATTTGATCACATCATCACCTCCATGCTTCTTCAACGCAAAAGATAGGCACTGGGTCTGATCAAATCATAATCAGGGATTAACCGTCTTGTAACAACTCGGGAGTATATAAGACGACACAACATCCAGATCAGGCGGTCCTGACCAAAACCTTTCCTGCTGTTCCAACCCTGTAAAGGAGCCTCACCATGTCCAAGTTGCTCTGTGTTCTTATTGACGGCCTGCGTGCCGATGCCATGGCATGCGCTCATGTCCGCTGTTTTGACCGGATCGCTCGCGAAGGGCTTGTCCAGGGCATCGAACCGATGTCACCACACCTGTCACTGCCGACTCTTGTTTCACTTTTCACCTCCCAGCCCCCCGAGGAACATGGGGTGTTGAGCAACAGCGGCGACGCCGGGATTGCCCACCAGGCTGTTTCCCTCTTTTCCTTGCTCCGTTATCGGCACCAGAATCTCTCCGCTCTGTATTCCAGCGATAACATCCGCCTGCTCTTCCCCCTGGGCTGCCTGCAGACCGGCCTTTTTATCAATTCACAAGGAATCCGTAATGTTGACCGCGAACTGGCCCAGCGCGCCGGTCGGCACCTGCAGAAAGAACAGCCTGATTTCTGTCTGCTGCAATTGCAGGGAGTCGTAATCAGCGGTACCCATTTCGGCTTTCATTCGGAACCATACCTGGAAAGCATTGAACAGGCAGACCAATCGCTTGAACTGATCCTCGAACACCTGGCTCTGGTCGGCCTGTTGCAAGACTATACTATCATGGTTTTGAGTTCCCATGACGGACATCGCCAATCGTTCAGCAGCACACAGAGCCAATCCCTGTTACCGCTGATGTGCTGCGGACCTGGTATTTCCCATGACCCGGAGCGAGATCGGTCTGTATCACTGCTGGATTTGGCACCAACCATGGCGAGAATTCTGGGTCTGGCCCCGCATCCGGACTGGCGGGGCGACGCTATCGAGGCAATGCTTCGCCAACCGGTTCTCGAACTGATCGCTCAGGAACGGGACATAACAACATGGCACGCATCAAGACACCAGGACCTGGCAGCCTGAGCAGGCTGTAATGAAACCAGATGCACAACTGCCTCTTCAGCACCAAATGACCACTGCCATGGTAAACTTTTACCGGGTGCAAGTAAAAGGTTGCATGACTTGGGAACTGGAACTTTTTGTCGGCGCTTCAAGAACAAGCAGAATGCATCTCCGCGCTCCCGACCAGCCCCCTTGGTCCATCCGCATAATGTACGCGACAAGACAACACGGTACGATACCACCAGCCTTGGAGGACAGACACGATGATTAACATAATGACCATCAATGCCGGCAATGTACCCGGCCACGCCCCTGACCGACCGCCGATATGCCTCGAACCCTGGCGCCGGAACACTCCTGATATCCTCTGTGGTCAATCTGTCCCCCGTTCGATTGACGGCAAGGTTGACACCAGCTGCCTTCTACCTGCATTGGCAAACATGACCTGCAGCTGTTTCGCGGCTGACAGACGGCATGCAAACAGACAAACAGTGAAAAAAAAAGAGATAAGAGGTCTGGCAATGTTCACCGGCATCGGAATATGGATGCTCAACAGCGGCAGTTTTCAGGTTTCCGGCAGTCAGGAAGAGGATGAGTTGACCATCCAGTTCGCTCTGATCCGAAAAGAAACCGTGGCGATTCTGGTCCTCAATCTTCAGTTTCCCGCAGTACTGCGGGGCATGAAAACACAGATGCGCACACTTTTTTCCCACCCCCTGTTCAAGCAACGGTACGGAGCAGTGGTGGTCTGCGGCGACCGACAGCCTCCCCTCAGCAACAGGGAACTTCTAAAAATCGCCAACTCTTCCAATTATTTCCTTTATGGCCGACAAACGCGGTCCGTTACCGCTGATAATAAAGGCATGCTGTGGTTACTTGCGCCCAGAGAGCAAAAACTTGCCGTCACCTTGCCCCATCATCCAAGGCAAAACGGGCTCCCCCCAGGGACAGACCTGCGCCAGCCATCCGGTTTAGCCATGACCTTTGAGGTAACCAGAGCCATAGCCGATACTAAGAATCGCCATTATCTGCCTTTGTCATTCAGGGAACAATGGTTAGGCGGGAAAGAGACCGGTCGCATCTTCGCTGCACCCTGAATTCATCTACAGTATCAATCAACCGCCGTAAAAAACCTCATGTTCACGGTTGACGACATCCTGCTTCGCTAACAACCAGTACAGATCAACGATTTCTCCGATCACCCCCTGGACAGTACTCCATCAGCAGGCTTGAGACGACACCACCGTCTCAGGCTTTTGACCTTTCGTGCCTGCGTGCCCCTCGGCTGTGAAAGCATCCTGTTGGTACACAGATCCTTGTAAGAAAACTCAAAGTTCAGATTTGAACGATGGTTGATCACAAGCAGAACACCGATAAAAAAAATGGGGACAAGAGCAACGCCAAGGAGAAATTTAGCTCCCAGGGAGACTCAGCTTTATTTGCACACAGGTT
>SKJK01000218.1 GCA_007121995.1 Desulfobulbaceae bacterium | reverse complement strand
CTGGAGCAGGTCAAACGCAAGAAAAGCCCCAGGGCCAGGGCCTCCGAGATGCAGCATGCCTTGCGGCACCAGATCAGGATGCGATTTGATGAAGACCCTGAACATTACAAGAAATTGAGTGAGCGGCTTGAGGCGATTCTCATAGAATTCAAGGACAACTGGAGCAGGTTAGAGGAAGCGCTGAGGAAATTTATCAAGGAGGAGCTTGAACGGGAAGGGAAAGAAACTGTTCCCGGCCTTGATCCTCGGCTGCATGCCCCTTTTTTTGGGACCTTGAAGAAGGCTGTTGAAAAAGAGACGGGTACAGAGCTGAAAAGCGATGATCCGGCCTTCGGGGAAGTTATTGCACTGACAGTGACCACGGTGGAAGAAATTCAGGAGAATATCCGCCGGGTGGATTTCTGGCTGGACAAGCCCAGTCGGGAGTCCTTGCAAAGAAAAGTATATCGAATCCTGAGGAAGAGCGGCAAGGTCGCCAAAAACAAGCTGGAAAAGCTGGCGGCCCGCGTTGTTGATCAGGCCAAAAATCTCCATCGTCTGTTGGTGTGGGGCAATGGAAATAATCGCGATTAACGATCTGTCCATCCTGATTCAACGCAGTTCCCGCCGCAAGACCGTGGAGCTGAGCGTGGAGCGGGATGGAGAAGTGGTTCTCTACGCCCCTGAAAATGTTGACCGGGAGAAGCTGGAATGTTGGGTTCAGGAGAAGATGCTGTGGATTTACCGGCAGCTTGGTCGTAAAAGAGAAGAACTGCACAATCTGCCCGAGAAGGAATTTGTTTCCGGTGAAGGGTTTTATTATCGCGGTAGAAAGTACAAGTTGAAGCTCCTGGATGAACCTGCATACGGACAAAAACACGCAGGTCTTCTTCGGTGGCAAAACGGACGGTTTCTCTTGCCTCGATCCCTGGCCACCAAGGGGAGAGAGGCATTTATCGCCTGGTATAGCAAACACGCCGAAGACTGGATTCCGAGCCGTGTGCAACTTTTGCAGGGGCGTGTAGGGGTAACGCCCGCATCCATCAATATTCGTGACCTTGGTTTTCGTTGGGGGTCATGTGCCCAAAGCAGCAAACTCTTTTTTCATTGGCGAGTGATGCTGCTGCCAATCGAACAGATTGATTACCTGATCCTGCATGAACTCGTGCACCTGCTTGAACACAACCACAGCCAGGATTTTTATAAGCAATTGCGATGTGCTGCCCCTGAATATGAGCTTCATGAGGAGTGGCTGCGCCGGAATGGCGACCAGTATACTTTGTAGGAAATCAACAATCTCATTGCTTTTCTTTAGACCCTGGCGACGGCCACCCTGTGGCGATGCGGCTGGAGTGTTTCAACTCCGTGAATGGCAGCACTCGTTTCCGGGCATTGCTGGGCTGGTTCCGCTTTATCTGCAGTAACGGCATGGTCATCGGTGTTATCCGCTCCGATGTGCTACGGCGGCATGTTGGTGATCTTGGACTTGGTATCACCGTGGATGATAACGGACAAAAAAACCCGCAATCCTTGGCAGGATGCGGGTTTAAAGAACGACCATGGATGTCGTTGGACTGTCTAATGGTGGAGCTAAGCGGGATCGAACCGCTGACCTCTTGAATGCCATTCAAGCGCTCTCCCAGCTGAGCTATAGCCCCATATTTTTCTCAAGAGGCACTTACCATGCCTGAACATATCCTGTCAAGTTTTTCTCGATTCTTTTTCAAGCCTCCGCCATATAGATTGCCAAGCTCTGGTTCTGTTGGTAATGTACGCTTTTTATTTGGGCGATGCAGAGCATTGTCCCGTTGGGCAGGTTTACGCGGCGATGAGCCGATACCTTATTTGACTCCTTCAGGTGATACCGGATGTTTTCTCCGTTTAATTTTCTTTTTGGCTGGCTCTCCAATGATCTGGCCATCGACCTTGGCACTGCCAATACGGTCTTGTATGTAAAGGGTAAGGGGATTGTTCTGCGTGAACCTTCCGTGGTCGCAGTGCGCAAAGACAGCCGGGGGAGCCGGGTACTGGCGGTAGGCAAAGAGGCCAAGGAAATGCTGGGTCGGACGCCGGGAAATATTGTCGCCATGCGTCCCATGAAGGATGGGGTCATTGCCGATTTTGAGGTAACCGAGGCCATGTTACGCTATTTTATCAACAAGGTTCATAATCGCCGCACCCTGGTCCACCCCCGGATCATTATATCGGTCCCTTCGGGGATCACCCAGGTGGAAAAACGGGCGGTTCGGGACACAGCCGAATCAGCTGGAGCTCGTGAAGTGTATCTGATCGAGGAGCCCATGGCGGCGGCAATCGGAGCCAATCTCCCCATCACCGAACCCACCGCCAACATGGTTGTTGATATCGGGGGCGGGACTACGGAGGTCGCAGTCATCTCCCTGGCCGGCATCGTCTATGCCAAGTCAGTGCGGGTGGCAGGTGACAAGATGGATGAATCCATCCTGCACTATATTAAAAGAAAACATAATCTCGCCATTGGCGAACGTACGGCCGAGCAGATCAAGACCACCTTGGGCGATGTTCTTCCTGAGGAACCTTACCAAACCATGGAGGTCAAGGGACGTGATCTGGTGTCCGGTATTCCCAAAACCGTAATTATCACCTCCAAGGAGATCCAGTCTGCGATTTCCGAACAGGTCAGCGTCATTGTCGATGCGGTTCGAGTGGCGCTGGAACTTACTCCCCCAGAACTGTCCGCTGATATTGTCGATCAGGGAATTGTGCTCACCGGTGGTGGTGCTCTGTTAAAGAATCTCGACCAGTTGTTGAAAAACGAAACCGGGATGCCTATTTTCATTGCCGATGATCCGCTTTCTTCGGTGGTGCTTGGTTGCGGCCAGGCCTTGGATAACCTGGAAATACTCAGGGAAATCGCCATCGATTGACGATCAGAGCGGCTTGATGCCTCCAGTGCCTTGTGTTGCCGATTCTGGAGTCGCGGGCGATTGACATGTTTCATCAATGAGAAAAAAAACCACCAGAAAGCGCAGTAGCCGTTTTCGTCTCTTCCGTATTGTTTTTGTTGCCGGTTTTCTGCTGACCTTGACACTGATTTTTCTTGTCTCTACTTTGGGGACCCAGAAATTCAGTGCCATGCATAAGCTGATGCTGGAAGCTGTCGGACCGCTCCAGAAAATGGTTGCATTCACCAGTTCGTCGGTGAAAGACTTTACCGAGGAATATCTCAATGTTTTCCAGGATTCTCTTCGTCTGCGTGAAGAAAATAAAAGATTGCTTGTGCAGTTGCAGGAAAATGAAGCTCTGTTGAACAAAAGCCGTGAAGCCATGGCCACCAATGCCAGCTTTCGCAGGCTGCTGGGGTTCAGGGATAGGCTATCCCAACCGGTGGTCGCTGCCACGGTTATCGGTAAGGACCCCTCGGTCTGGTTCCGATCCATCATCATTGATCAGGGCTCAAACAGTGGTCTTGTCAAAGGTAATCCCGTAGTGAACAGTGAGGGCATCGTCGGCCAGATTTTTACCACTTCTCCTAACTACTCCAAGGTGCTCCTGGCCATTGCCCCCTCCAGTGCCATCGATGTTCTGCTGCAGAAATCCAGGGTTCGGGGAATCCTCAAAGGGACTGGAACCCTGACCTATCGGCTTGAGTACATACTCAAAACCGTGGAGGTCGAAGAGGGGGATTATGTGGTCACTGCCGGGTACGGTGGTGTCTTT
The DNA here is from genome assembly GCA_007121995.1 of Desulfobulbaceae bacterium. Lineage (GTDB taxonomy): Bacteria > Desulfobacterota > Desulfobulbia > Desulfobulbales > Desulfobulbaceae > Desulfobulbus. Next base: position 3,573 of record SKJK01000218.1, on the reverse strand, counting down.
CCCACCGGTCTTCCTGTGGGGGTAGTTTCCAAGGTCATCAAAAAGCCACGGGGAATGTTTCACGAGATCGAGGTTACACCGGCGGTCGATTACCAGACCCTTGAGTACCTCCTGGTCATCGAACAGCAGGATATATCTGAACTGCAGCAGATGGAACCGTTCTAACTTGTTCATTTGTATCTGGTCCTGAGGTACGCATCATGATGGTCGGCTATTATGTTCTAATCGGGGTGTTCCTGGTTCTGATACAGACCACCGTATGCATGCCCACGCCGGTGTGGCTGTTTGCCCCGGATTTTTATTATATCCTCGTGGCCTATCTGGCGTTCCGTGTTGATCTATTGCGCAGCCTCTTGGTTTTGTTGCCTCTAGGGTGCATACTCGACGTCCTTTCCGGAACGGTTGTGGGTATGTATTCCTTTCTCTGTCTCTTTGGTTATTTCAGTATCAGGGTTGTGGCAGGGCATCTGCCGATTAATGAATCCCTGTATCGGATCCCGCTTGTTGCCGTGAGTTTTCTTGCTGTCTCCTTGTGTTTTTTTTTTCTTCTTCGTTTTTTTGAGACTGGAGAGCAGGTTGTTTGGTCATGGTGGCAGATGATCGTCCGGGTCTTGCTGGTGATCATCTTTACCTACCCTCTGTTCCTCGGCTTTGATTTGGTAAGATAGAAGGCTCAACGCAGTATTGTTCCATGGAACAGATTGCGTTTGCGGCCGGATAACCGCCGTCGGCGTCGGGCCTGATATATTCCTGGGTCTGTAAGTGTGCTGACGTACGTCCCAAAGGGCAGCGGGTGGCGACATCCTGCTAAATTATACCCCTGCATTTATAACCTGATTTCAGTAAAATATATCCTAAACAAGACCCAGCAATCACGGATTCAAGGATGTTGAGAAAAGATTCTGCAAAGATCATGGACGTGCTGCCTGTTTTTTTGAAAACAATGTTTCGAAATAAAAAACAAAATCGAAAACGAGCAGAATCTTTGCGCGATAGCGGAGGAAGGAAAGATGGCGGGGTAACACCCCTGAATCAGAGGGACGAGAACACTATCAACGGCTTCAAAAAAAAGGCTCTTTATTCGTTGGTTGTGCTCACCTTGTTCTTCGCAGTGGCGGTTACCCGTCTTTGGTACCTGCAGATTCAGCAGGGGGAGATGTATGGTCGACTGGCAGATTCAAACCGGGTCCGCGTTTTGGAGGTCGCCGCTCCCAGGGGCAATATTTATGATCGTCGTGGCAGGGAAATTGTTACCAACCGGCCGTCCTTCAATGTGACCTGGGTTCGTGAGAGCAATCGGATCGATGATGATTGGTTGAAAAAACTGACCAGGATTCTAGATCAGGATACATCCAGCCTGCTCGAGAGAGTTAGAAGAATGTCCGGAGTTCCGGCGCACATTCCCGTACGACTGGCCGAGGACATCGACTGGGAGACCGTGGCACGGATTGAAAACAGTCGCATGCATCTACCGGAAATAAAAATTGAAGTCGTTCCGCTGCGTGTGTATCACTATGGCAACCTGGCTTCGCATCTTATCGGCTACCTGGGGGAAATCAGCCGGGAGGAACTGGAACGCATGGACCGACAGGTATACCGAGGCTGTGATATTATCGGTAAGATGGGGCTGGAGCGTTTGCGGGAAGGGGATTTGCACGGCGAGAAAGGCCGGGATTACATGGAAGTCAATGCAATGGGGTTTGAGCAGAGAAACCTGAAAGGGATGGAACCCTTGCCTGGCAATGATCTTTATCTCACTCTTGACATGGAGTTGCAGAAAATTGCCGAAGACTTGATGGCCGAGGATAACCGTGCCGGCGCGGTGGTCGCCATGGAGGTCAACACCGGCCGCATGCTGGTGGTGGCCAGCGCGCCGGCATTGCATCTGGAGGAATTTGTCGGCGGTATTTCACAAAGGGCCTGGCAGGAGATGCTTGACAATCCCTTGCACCCATTGGTGAATAAACTTGTTCAAGGGCAGTACCCTCCGGCATCGACCTATAAAGCCGTCACCGCCCTTGCCGGTTTATCCGAAGGCATCATTACCCCGGAGACGACTCATTACTGCCCTGGGCACTTTCGCTTCGGTAATCGGATCTACCGCTGCTGGAAACGCGGAGGCCATGGGCATGTGGATCTGGAAAAGGCCATGGCGGAATCCTGTGATGTCTATTTCTATCAGGTGGGGCTCAGGCTCGGCGTCGATCGAATCGCAAAATATGCACGCATGTTCGGGTTCGGTGCCCTGACCGGGATAGAAATGGAACATGAAAAACCGGGCCTCGTCCCCACCGCGGAATGGAAATGGAGGCGCCATGGCGAAAGATGGATGGAAGGAGAAACCACCTCTATTGCTATTGGTCAGGGCTTTAATCTGGTGACGCCGCTGCAGTTGAATATGATGACCGCCGGAATTGCCAATGGCGGCACTCTGTTTAAACCGGCGATTGTCGAGCGGGTAGTTGATCCCGACGGTCAGGTGATCGAATCCTTCGAGCCGACCATCCTGCATCGCCTCACCGGCCAGGGGAGATGGTTGAAGCTGATTCGGGACGGAATGGTTGAAGCGGTCAACGGCAAAAGAGGCACAGGTCGAAGAGCGAGGCTTGATGCCGAAGGGATTATTGTCGGTGGCAAGACCGGAACTGGTCAGGTGGTGCGCCTGAAACAGTACAGGGGCCTGAAGGACGAAGAGATTCCCTACAGATTCAGAGACCATGCCTGGTTTACCAGTTTTGCTCCGGCGACCAATCCTGAAATTGCGGTGACGGTTCTGGTGGAGCATGGCTTGCACGGCAGTTCCGTGGCCGCTCCCATTGCCGCCGCGGTTCTCAACGGGTATTTTGCAGATAAATTTTACCAGCAAGCGCGCGAACTTGAACAGGCGGAGCACGGCAGGCTGCAACAAGTACTGTTGTCTGAAGACATGCTCATCGACGTCGGTGTCCCCGTACATGAAGAGGACGATGAGGTCTTGTTGCTGCCGGTGACGCAACCTTCCCAATGATCGTGGTGGGCGTATCCGGTCCTCTTCTCTGGAGCACTGCTGACCAAAGATCCATCCATACCTGGCTCTAACGCCAACAGCCTTTTTAGATTGTTGAGAAATATGTTACGATTTGACCGACGTTTACTGCAGCATTTTGACTGGGTTATGCTGCTCATGTTGCTTCTTGTTTCCGGCATGGCGCTGATCAATCTGTACAGTGCAACCTACAGTGCCGACACCGGTGCTTCGGCGATATTTTACCGGCAGCTCTTGTTTTTCACTGTCGGCTTGGCACTGATCGTGCTTGTGATCACCCAGGACTATCAGAAGCTGGCCAAGCTCGGCTTCGTGCTTTATTTTTTCACATTGCTGCTACTGCTGTATACCCTGCTGTTTGTAAAAACCATCGGTGGTGCGCAACGGTGGATCGATCTTGGTTTCTTCAATCTGCAGCCCTCTGAACCAGCTAAGCTGATTCTCATTCTGGTACTGGCCTCCTGCTACGCCGGCACTGAGGTGGCAGGCGGGTATCGTCTGCGCGACTTGATCAAGCCCTTGATATTGATGGCAATCCCCTTTGTTCT